>JBFJTQ010000297.1:0-4746 GCA_041625275.1 Binatia bacterium
CAGCTTCTTCCTTTCGGACATGTTCAGCAAGGGTGCGGACTTCTCGACTTCTTTCACGGATTCCAAAAAACAAGACCACCCGTCGGTCAGACCGCTCACCAGACCAAGCCCCTCTTGCAAAGTATTCGCTTCAGAGTGCCGGCCATTCTGACGTAGAGAAGCGATGAAATTCATCGTCGCTTGGAAAAAAGTCTTCGATTTAGTGATTTATTCAAAATTGTCTAGGAGTTTGTCGAGCTTGTGTATTGAGGAAAAGGGAGGGGCGCTGGCCCCTCCCCTATCCCGGCGAAAATCAATCTTCGTCAGTGTCTCTGTTGAGATCCCGGGTGTACGAAAGCTGTTGGGATTGTATCTCCGCTTGTCCCAGCGGATCATGGTTGCACGACCCATAGAAGTCGATGAGGTCACCTTCACTCGGATCCTTAAGGACCGGGCGCTCCCAAGACAGAGTCTCCTCCTTGATGGCCGGGAACCTCATATGGCAGTAGTTTCCCTCCGTGGTCAAGGCGACCTTCAAAAGAACACCTTCTTGGGCCCAAACTGCCGCGGCCCACCCTAGTGTTCCTGCCAAGACCATGATGGACAAGATAGATTTTTTAATTGACATATTTTCTTACCCCCTTCCTCAAGGACTCATGGCGCAAGCCACATGCCAAGCAAAATTCCCAATAAAATCAGCCCCGGGAAAATCAAAGTGAAGGCTTTTCCCTCAATGGAAAGTTGCTCATTGGAAGTCGGATTTCACCGATCACCAATAAACCAGAGCAGTTACAAGTGATATCCCGTTACGGGTTGGCAGTCACACCACGCATGCAGGTATGCTTTCCGTCTTGGGAAGCACCTTAGCTGTATTAAATCGGTCCCCGGCACATTCGTTCCGCTGGCAAAGGTCGCTGGATTAAAACGAGTTTTGCCTGGAGATTCTTGGAAAACAGCAGAACAGACCCACGCCCCGCTTATGAACGACTTCTTTCTTTGCCTATTTTCAAGCTAAATCAGAATTGTCACAATGATATGTCGCGACTCGTTGGCCGAGCGGCGGGGATTTGAATCAGCTACCGCAAAAGCTTCAAAGAACTTGCGATTGCGTGATCGAGCGGGCACGGTCTTTGATTAGACACTCTTCCTTTGGGCGCCTGGTATGATATGCCCTGGCAAATCGCCAACAACCATTTCAAAGATTCCTCTGTGAAGAGCGTGGCGGATTATTTCCGAAGCCGGATGACCCATGGATATGTGACGGCCGGAGGGGACTTTGAGCATTTGACCCACAACTACAACCTGAGAGGCCAGTAGCAGTCGCTGACCAACTAACTGATCGCGACCATAACGGCACAATTTCCTCTAATGCTTTTCGGCGCTAGCTACAATGAACTCGCCGTGGCCAAAGAACTCCTGATGAAAGTCTACCGCGGAACAAATTCAGCCCAGGTTTCTCTACGCAATAACACCCAAAACCAGTACATCTACGACCAAGAATACGGCTGGGACGGAAGCCAATGGATACCCTTTGTCTCAACGCTGGCATCTCAACGTCGTTGTCTCTTTAACACCTTCTCAACAATAGCCTGCAGATCCCGAAGCGGAAACGGCTTTAGAATGAGATCGTCAAATCCAGCGGCCAGACATTTATTCCTGTTCTCCGGGCCGAATTGGGCCGTTAGCGCGATTAGCGGAACGCTTTTCGTCCCTGGATGCTTGCGTATGAGACGGCCCGCTTCAAAGCCGTCCAACACCGGCAACATGAGATCCATCATGATGAGGTCGGGGGGATCAGCAATCGCCGCTTCGACTGCCTCCTGACCATTCTTTGCTCGTGTAACCTCATAATTGAATCTTCTCAACCCTCTCTCCATGACATCGCTAAGGAAAGGATCGTCTTCGACCAGTAGAATCCGTGTGTTCAAAAGTCGGCACCCGATCGGACGTAACTGCGCCCGGCGTGTATCCCTTTCATCGAAGGGCTTTTACACAAAGCGGGGGTCTGCATCAAGTTTTTTCTCAACCGGCAGTTGAAGCGCGGCCCAGTTCGCCCGCATCGTCAGAAAAAGCTTCTGCACCATGGCGGGTGCCCGCACGTCGCGGTCTGCCCCATCCATCCCCTTGCAGCCTGATTTGCGACCTTGGCCCCACAAGTTGACACAATGGGGCGTTATCGGATAGCGTCACTCCCAAACGAACGAGAGCTGGCCAGTTTCCACGTCCCATAGTAGCTCCGCGTCTTTGCAAACGACGCCGCGGAAAGGTGTTTGAAACAGATCTGGATTCCTTGTGGTTGGACTTTGAAAAGAAACTTCTGCGTGCCATGATCATGCCCGGGGTCAGAGGCGGATTGAGCGCATTTGAGCGCCTAAGGTGATCGGCTCTGACCTTGCGGGGTAATCTCACAGGAACAGCTTTGAGGATAGGATATCATGTCAGTCAAGAATTCCGCAATTTATGAACTCGACGTAGAGGACGTCGAGTACGTCTGCCACGGCGACAGACCGCTGCTGGCTCGTCTTTTCAAGCCGCGTGGAACAGGGCCTTTCCCGCTCATCATAGAGGTGCATGGGGGTGCCTGGTGCCGGGGCGACCGCCTGAACGACACCTCGGTCAACGAGCAAGTGGCGAAAAGTGGCTTCGTCGTAGCGGCCCTGGATTTCCGGATGCCGCCGCAAGCGCCTTACCCCGCCTCTCTGGCCGACATTAATTATGCGATCCGCTGGCTCAAGGCTCGGGCCAACGAGCTGGGCGGCCGCCCCGACCGGGTTGGCATCCTAGGCAGCTCAAGCGGCGGGCACCAGGCCATGCTGACCGCGATGAGACCAGAAGATCCCCGTTACTCGGCTGTCCCGCTGCCTTCAGGGACTGCGCCCCATGACGCCAGCGTCTCCGGCGTTGTTCTCTGTTGGCCGGTCATCGATCCGCTCGGGCGTTACAAGTATGCCAAGGAACTGATCGAGAGCGGCAAACCGTATCCGGTTGAAGGAGTGCTCTCCAGCCACCATCAATACTGGCAGACTGAAGAAGCCATGGCGGAGGGTAGCCCGCTGCGCATCATTGAGCGAGGTGAGCGGGTCGAAATGCCACCGGTTCTGTATATCCAAGGAACACTGGACACCGTCCATCCGCGCCTCCACCTCGACCGATTTATCTCGGAATACCGCAAGGCCGGTGGTCATATTACCCTTGAGCTGTTCGAGGGTGAGGTCGAGGGTTTCATCACCAGGAATCGAACTTCGCGAGCTGCGTCACGCGCAGTGGAGAAGATCATCGAATTCTTCCACCAAGCGATGCGGTGAGCCAAGAGGTTAAGGCGCAGACAGAAGACCGGGACCGCTTTCACCCAAGCTAAACTGCCTTACGGCCCGCTTTGTGGACCCCTCTATTTTTCTGCGGCCGCTTTGTAAAGTCGATCTATGAAACCGCTCTCATAGAGTCTACTTTTATATCGCGAACAGGCGACGCCCTGTTCCCTCTCGTGCTACGCAGGTGTTTTATGGAGATGCTGCCGTAACTCTTCGACCAGACCTTGGAGGTCAACTTCAAACGTGCGCTCGCGTATGATCTTGCCTTGGCGGAATGCCAGCTCGTGAAGCGATTCGGGCAGTACTCTTGCCTGCGGCATCTTAGTTTCGTCGAGAAGAAGCGGAACGACCAACCGATGTCGCTGCAGCGCAGACTCGATTTCGATCCGAACCCAGTCGCTCTTCGAGTCAATGCGCCGCCTGCCAAGACTTTTGGCGGGGTCGAGCCAGTTTGGCCCGATGAGCACCAACATCACCTTGCACCGACCCACCGCCGTATCGATTTCCTGCCTGAAATCCTTTCCAAGCTTGATGGAGTGGACGTCGCGAAAAACGGCTCGGGCACCAAAGGAGCTAATCAGGCGGTCAGTGATGCGACCAGCAGCCCACGGGTCGTCTTTGCGGCGATAGGATAAAAAGACCCCAAACTCTGGCGGCTCATCTGCATCGAAGGGGAGCGGTGCGTACGGAACTGTGGTGCGCAACGCCTTGCCCAAATCGCTCGGGGCCGCCGGACACAGCCCCCACTTGACCTGCACAAACTCGGGTACACCCGCACCCTTGCTGAGACGCCAATAGACCGCCAACCGATCCCTGAATAGATGTGACCCATCGGGCGCCGGACTGGGTTCTGTGAGAATCTGTCCGGGCGGGAGAATCATCACGAGCATCAGCCAGGGGACGCCCGAGAGGCCCTCTGAGTACGTAAAACGCCCGCCGTCCACCGTTATGGAGGCATTGTTGTCGGGGGGAGGAGGCGAACCACCCTGGCCTGCCACGAAAACCACACCGCCCCCTTTTTTCTTGTAGCCTCTTGGTGGTGAACCAACACCCCAGCGTACGCGGAGACGATCTGAAACCGGCGTGACGTACTCGACTTTCCCCCGGACACCGTCGTCACCGAAAAATGTATCGAGTATCACGAGATACGGAGGCTGCTCGGGGGGCAAAACAGATCTCCTTCCATTATCGGCTTGAAAATCGATTCCGGACCGGTCGCTGGCGATTGATCTCTCGCCATCCTCTTGCCGGGCCGGTTCGATCTGCTGACTGCCAACCCGGTCAAATAATCTACCTGTCGCGGCGGCGG
This sequence comes from Binatia bacterium, assembly GCA_041625275.1. Lineage (GTDB taxonomy): Bacteria > Desulfobacterota > Binatia > UBA9968 > UBA9968 > JBFJNS01. Next base: position 4,600 of record JBFJTQ010000297.1, read on the forward strand.
AATTCCTAAAGGCAGCGCGGTTCCCCGCATTATTCCTAGGGTCTTACTGAAGATTGCGAGTTCGCAGAGGTTGTTGACGAGTACCGTCGTTCGTGCGCGCACCCCTGGAGCTTTGATCCCGTTTTTCGTCTATGGCGTTACCCGCGC
>JBFJTQ010000298.1:0-4738 GCA_041625275.1 Binatia bacterium
ACAGCCCGGGATCCCAGGTTATTTCGGTCACCATCTGGGAACTGTGGGAGAATGGAAGAGTAGGCGAGCTCGCAGCTTTTAGCTTGGTCATCACTGCCGGCACAGTGCTCCTAGCCGCCCTTCTCAGACGTTTGTCGCAACACTACACCGTCGAGGTTTGAAGCCATTTCCTTTACCCTGAAGCGTCCCCGCGCTACGGGAGATTTCCATCGGCAGGGGAGCGGAGCAATGCGTCACGCAGATCCTTGACAGCGTCGGCGGTTCGGCGGGTTGGACGGGCGCGCTGGTGGATGGTAGTATTGTCGACCTCCGGTTTAATCTTCAAACACACGAAAACGGGCCCGGTCTCGTTTAGCACTCCGGCCGCCTGCTTGGCGAACTCCTCTAGGTCGTCGAAGGTATACGAGGCTCTGTAGCCTGCCTCCCGGGCCATGCCAGCGAAATGAAAGCGACCCGCGCCAGGCACCGGCTGCCCGCCCGTGATGGCATACACTCCGTTCTCTAGCACCATGTGGTAGAGATTTGCCGGGGCCTTGTTTGCGATCGTGACCAGGGACCCGAGATTCATGAGAAGCGATCCGTCGCCGTCCACGACGATGATTCTGCGCGCCGGCTGGGCGAGCGCCAGCCCAAAGGCCATAGAGGATGCCTTTCCCATTGCGCCGCCCACCGGGAGATCCAGTTCGGGGTTGCGCGATACTTGTCTCCAGATGCGGTTGCCCATCATCGTCGTGAACACCACTGCGCCGTCCCTCTCTCTTTCAACGACCCGCAACGCGTCGATTGCTGTTAGCATCATTGCCTCTTCTTTCCTTAGCGATTCTCCTCGCTTGGACCACCGGACACCTAGGTTTCAGCGTACTCGCTGCCGACGAGCACGGCGACGGGGCGATGGGTGCGCCGGGCTTGCGCAAAGGCAAAGGAGATGCGCTCCACGTCCTCATCGCTCTCTACCAGGTAGTAATCGATGCCCCACGTGTGGAGGATGGGTTCGGTGAAACGCGCGGCCGAGTCAACCGTAATGCCGTGTCGGGTCCACCCACGATAGCCGATCATCATCACCAGCGGCCACTCGACATCCAGGCCGATGCCGCGGATCGAGTCGCCGGACTCGAAGAGACCCGTGCTCTGGATGAGCACCACGGGGACCTTGCCGCCGATCCACAACCCCGCCGCGATGGGAATGCTTTCTCCCTCGCGGCAAACGGGTACAAGTTCCATGGACCCGTCTTGAACCAGCCGCTGGTACATGAAGTTTGTCTCGCTATCCGGTAACCAGACAAGGTGCGTGACGTCGTTCTTCTTGAGCTCTTGGAGAATGGTCGCGGGTCGCAACACTCCATTTCTCATGGGACTTCCTTTCTTACTCCGCCCGGGATGAGCAAGGCAGTTTGCTTATACTGTGGTGATTGGGGAATCGTCAAGTCGCGCAAGGCGCGCCGTCAAAACAGCGGCGAGAGCCGATGCGCGCACGTGAAAAAGGGCAACAATTAGCCTTGATCCGACAAAAACTCTCGACAGACAACTCACCGGCGAGGTCGGCGAGACCGCAAGCCGTGGGCACGCGAGCGTACAGGTTGGGCGCAGGCCCCGGCCGTCTGGAACATCACCCCAGGTGGGTTGCGGGGTGGCCCTCATGGCACTGTCCAATTGCCCACCGCGCAAGGGCTCGCGGGCCTGAGCCGCTCCGAATAAATGTCGGCTTGAGGTTGGGTTTTGCGTGAACCCTTGAAATCGTTGACAGCCAGCGGCGATAAAAGTTATACGGCAGAGGCTTGTTGTTTGACTGCAATGCTTAAGAAAGCAAAGGGGGCAATCGTATGCTTGGCGGCCATGCAGTGGCTCAATGTCTTCGCAACGAAGGCGTGGGTCACGTCTTCTGCGTTCCGGGAGAGAGTTATATCGCAGTTCTCGACGGGCTCTGCGAGATGCCCGACGTCAAACTGATTTCCAACCGGCAGGAAGGCGGAGCTTGTTTCATGGCCGAGGGCTACGCCAAATCAACCCGGGAACCGGGAGTGTGCCTGGTGACGCGGGGACCGGGAGCTACCAATGCAAGCATTGCGGTCCACAGCGCAAAGTATGATTCCACGCCATTGGTCCTTCTCATCGGGCAGGTTGCGCGCAGCGCTCGTGGCCGAGAGGCCGGACAGGAAATCGACTACGGCCGCTTCTTCGGCAGCATCGCCAAGTGGGTGATCGAAATCAACGACCCGAGACATGTGCCCCGCGTCATGACGCGCGCCTTCCACCTCGCGCGCAGCGGCCGACCCGGGCCAGTGGTGGTTTCACTGCCGCGGGATATGCTCGAAGAGGACCGCGATATCGATATGATCGCTCCCTATCCTCCGACCATACCGAGTCCAGACCCCGCCTCCATCGAAGAGATGGTGGCGCGCATCAATGCGGCGAAGGCGCCCGTGGCGCTTGTCGGGTCGGGCACCCAGTATTCCGGCGCATGGCAAGAGCTAATCGATTTTTCCGAGAAGTTTCAGATTCCCGTCATCACTTCATATAAGCGCCAGGATGCCTTTCCAAACAGCCACCCCAACTATCTCGGCAACCTGTCGAGCGCAAGCAAAAATGTGCGCTCTCTGGTTTTGCAGGACGTCGACCTGCTGGTCGTTATCGGCTGCCGCCTCAACCAGCAGACAACGAGCGGCTTTTCTCTACCGCGACCGGGCCAGCCCTTTCTTCAGATCGACGCCGATGAGGAAAACATCGGGCAAAATGCCCGCCCCCAAGTCGGCATTGTTGCGGACGCCAAATCGGCACTCGCTCTCGCGCTGAAACATCCCCGCCCGCGCCCCAACGAGAGCCGCTCGGCCTGGATCGCCGAGCACCATAAGAATCAGAAGCGGCATGCTGTTCCTCCGCAGCGCCCCACGCGACATGTGTCGATGGAGCGCGTGATGGCGGACTTGAAAGCGACCTTGCCTTCGGACGCGATCACCGCGACGGATGCGGGAAGCTTCGGCCAATGGCCGCAGCGTTATTTGGAATTTGAGCGTCCGAACACATATGTCTCACCGACGCTGGGGTGCATGGGCCCCGGTGTTCCCTACGCCGTCGCCGCCAAGCTCGCCCATCCAGAGCGAGTAGTGGTGGCGCACGCCGGTGACGGCGGATTTCTCATGACTGGGCAGGAAATGGCCACTGCGAAGCAGTACGGCGCGAAAATCATCGTGATTGTCTACAACAACGAAGGCTATAACTCGATTCGGATGCACCAGGAGGCCCAATACCCTGGCCGTCCATACGGAGCGAATCTGATCAATCCGGATTTCGCCGGCCTGGGCTCCGCCTACGGGGCATTGGGGCTCAGAGTCTCTCGCGACGAGGATTTCTTGCCGGCGCTCAAACAAGCTCTTGCTGCAGACCGATCGGCGCTTATTGAGGCACACACTGATTTTGAGTATGGGACGCCTACGTCAACGCTGTCCGAACTCGCCGGCAAACGCTTGCGGGGAGAGTAGCAGCGAGACGAGGACGCAGCACGACCAGCAGCGGAATATTTGTAGACGAACGCGGCCTTTCCAACGAATGGTGGTTTTTTCGATGCGCTCTCAAGTTGCCAGTGAGCGTGCATTGGGAGTAAATTAGCGTCATCAAGACGAGAAGGAGCTATCAAGATGACCCCTGAGCAAGCCATCAAGCAAGCTGCTCTGCAGCGCGGCGCGGACCAGGTCGGCATTGCCGCCGTGTCCCGCATCAACGATTACGCGCCGCCGGGCCACCGTCCCGACGACATCCTTATCGGCGCTAAAAGTGTGATCGTCTTTGCCGGCCGCACCACGCCGCGGGGTGCGTGGCGCAGTCCAGACTACCGAACTCATTACAACAACCGCGACTTCCCTCGAGTGCGTACCGGGCTCGCCATGGGGGTGGCCAAATTCATCGAGTCCGAATACGGATACTATTCCATTGGTCAGATACCGCCGCCCATCGGCTTCAATCCGAGCCTGAGCTTCAAGCTCTGTGCCGAAATGGCAGGCCTGGGTACTCGCTCGATGGCGGCGGGCATTCTCCTCAATCGCGAACTGGGCCTGCTTAATTTCTCCGTTTGCATCACGACGATGCCTCTCGAATCGGATGAGCCGATGACCGCTTCAGTTTGCCCGCACCCCTCCTGCGTAGAGCTCTGGCGCAAGCACAAATCCACTCCCTGTCTCGATGTTTGTCCTGAATGCCTGTCGGGCGAACTCGAAGGAGACAGGATCAAGTGGATGAGATATGATAGAAGAATCTGTTCGACGCGCGCTCAGAACGAAGGCATGGGCGCACTTCAAAGGATCGTATTGGAAGGCGCCAACGAACCGGACCCGGAACGAAGAAAGACGATCTTGCTTGGAAGTTTTTCCCGCGCCGTGATGGAAGCTGTGGCTTCGGGCAACGTGACGGGTCAGTGCAGCGAATGTGTCAGGGTTTGCCCCATTCATAGGGAGGCCCAGAAACTGGCGCCGAAGATGCCGACTGGCGGACAGACTCACTGAAGGAAATACTCAAGGAGAGGTCGTTTCATGCCCAAGTACGTTTCGCCCGAGCTGTATGAAAAATACAAGAATCAAATTCTGGAGATGAGCCCGGCCATCCAGTGCTACGAGGGAACAAAGGTGCGGCGCGAGTCGAGCAGTCTCACCGATCAGGAAATCGCCGAACGCCTGGGCCTCGATGTAGAGGATGTGACGGAAATCCGCTGCATTGCCGAGCTGGAGGTCCTGCCCGCCGACGCCTGGGT
>JBFJTQ010000299.1:0-4721 GCA_041625275.1 Binatia bacterium
CGTTAGACGAAGCTTCAGGATCGTGCCTCGGTCGTTGACCTGAACTGCGTGGCTATGTCCATCGCCCTCAACTTTCCAGTCCTCGTTCCAAACCAGGTAATGGTCCGTAGCCGCGCCCGCTTTACCGCCGTAGCCCCGGTTGACCCGCTCACGAAAAAGAAACCTTTGCGCCGCAATATCCGAGAGCGCGAAATGGGCCATGTAAAGGTCGGTGAAGAGGATCGGGTGCTCTTTTGATTCCCGCTGGCGGTCACGCAAGCCGAAGCGAAAAAAGGTCACCTGATAACCGTATCGTTTGCCGCTCGCGCCGGCCAGATGACCGGTGTAGTACCACCATTCCGTTTTGAACTCGGGATGGGAGTAGTGATCTGCGGGAAACGAAAACTTACGCCCGGGCAACGCCAGTTGGTAGGTAAAACCCGAAGCAAGAAACCAACATGCCAGCACGGCGATCCCGACACGCCGAAATCCCAAAAAGCTTTCCTCCGATTTCATGGCTTCACGCTACAGTATCCCATGTCACGGGGCGCCCATAAACCGCCGAGCCGAGAGCTCCTGCCCCTCCGTCATCAACGGTTCGAACGATTTGAACCGCTCGAACGATTTGAACGGCTAATGGAAGCATAAAGGCTTTTTTCGGCAGCGTGTCAGTGCTATAGGGAGCGTATGGAAACAAAATACACGCGCGAAAAGCTGCTCACAACCCCCGCCGAATTGCGGCAGAAACTGAATTCTCCGACCCTGTGTCTGATCGACACCAGGCCCGCCGAACAGTTCGCTCAGGGGCATATTCCGGGGGCCACTCACTTCGATCTCTTCGGCTTGAGCCTCGTCGACACCAGCGAGGCGCCGCTCAAGGCCTTCATGTACATGATTCATCACGTGCTCGAACTGCGCGGCGTGAGCGACGACAAGGAGGTCGTCTTCTATGAGAATAATTCCGGCATGCGCGCCGCCCGCGGGCTCTGGTTTCTGGAATATTTCGGACACCCAAACGCGCGCATGCTCGACGGCGGAATCAAGGCGTGGCAAGCGGCGGGCTACCCGCTCTCCACGGATGCCGCTGTGCCCAAAGCCGCATCCTTTAACATGGGCGAACGGCCTGAGGTTTTGGCCACGGCCGACGACGTTTTAGGCTCCCTGAACCAGAAAGACGCTCTCATCTTGGACACGCGCAGCAAAGGCGAGTATCTCGGCACTCATGTCCGAGCCGCCCGCGGCGGCGCCATACCCGGAGCGATCCATATCGAGTGGACTGACAACCTCGACGCCGATGGCAATTTCAAATCCGATGCCGAACTGAAAGCGATGTATGACCGAGCCGGGATCACGCCGGACAAAGAAGTTCTCAGCTATTGCCAGGGAGGTTACCGCGCTGCCCATAGCTATGTCGCGCTGCGGTTGATCGGTTTCCCGAGGGTGCGCAACTATATCGGCTCGTGGAAGGAATGGGGCGATCGGCCCGACCTCCCCATAGAAAAGCCAAGGGAAAGCAAATGAACATCAAGGATCAAGCGGCGATCGTAACCGGCGGCGGCAGCGGTCTCGGCCGCGCCATGGCCCTCGGCCTTGCCCGCGAGGGCGCCGGGATTTTAGTTGCGGACGTCAGAGAGGAAGGCGCGCACAAGGTCAAGCAGGAAATCCAAGCCCTGGGCGGTTCGGCGGAAGTTTCTAGCGGCGACTTGAGCCAGGAAAAACCCGCCCAGCAGATGGTCGACTCATGCATGCGTCACTTTGGCCGTGCCGACATTCTGATCAATAACGCCGGGCTGCGGATGGAGGTCCACGACGACGGCTTTTATGAAGACTGGCGCTGCCTCCGGCAACGCCCGACGCATGAAGTTCCGGTGGCGAATTGGGATCTGGTCATCGCCGTCAACCTCAGGGCCGTCTACCTTTGCACGCATTTCATCCTGCCGCATATGATCGCGCAGAAACACGGCACCCTTATCGGCATCTCGTCCAATGCCGGCCATCGCGGAGTGCCGGGCAAATGCGCTTATGTCGCCTCCAAACATGCGGTCGAAGGTTTTATGAAAACCGTGGCAGAAGAGATGAAAGACTACGGCATCAGCGCCAATGCCATCCATCCGGGCGGGCGAGTGAATGTGGACGGCCGCGGCGGCCAATCCGCCGAAGTCGTCGTTCCCCTCATCTTATTCCTCGCCGCCCAGGACCCTCCGCTCGTAACCGGAAAGGTCATCAAAGCCCAGGACTGGAACGCGGGCCAACGCGACTTCTAGCCCGCGAGCAAAACTCAGCAAAAAAGAGAGGAACATCATGCCGACGCTAGATTTGAGAAACTTTCTCGACCTGCTGAAGAAAAACGGCGAACTGATCGCCATCAGCGACGAAGTCGACCTGCGCTACGACATCTGCGAGTACCTGCGCCAGTTCGATCAAATTCACGGCCCCGCCTTGCTTTTCGAACGCATCAAAGGCCAGTCCATGAAAATCGCGGGCAATCTGGTCGGGACCAGAAAGCGCCTGGCCTTGGCTTTTGGCCTGCGCAGCGAAGAGAAGCTGCTGGAGACTTACCGCAAGAGAAGAGCAGCGACCATTAAACCGCGCCGGCTCAAAGACGGGCCTGTCAAAGAGGTTGTCATCCGCGACGCAAAGAAACTCGACCTCGAGGCATTGGCGATTCCGACCTATCATCAAGAGGACGGCGGCCCGTACATTACATGCGGTATCTTAACCTCAAAAGACCCCGCCACGGGGCTGAGAAGCATGGGCCTGCACAGACTGCACGTTAAAGGAAAGAGACGCCTCGGGGTTCACTTGACGAACCCGCCGATATCCCACTTTGCCGCCAAAGCGGAAGAAAGCGGTCGTCCCTTGGACGTCGCCATCAGTCTGGGAGTCCACCCCATCTTGCTCCTCGCCTCCATCGTAAGCTCGGCGGCGGAAGACAAAGTCGCCATCGCCAGCAGCTTGCTCGGCAGTCCTCTCTCACTAACGAAGTGCGAAACTTCCGACATTGATGTCCCCGCCCATGCCGAGGCGGTCATCGAAGGAAGAGTCCTGCCGAACGTAAGGGAATTGGAGGGTCCTTTTGGCGAAACCTCAGGCTACTATTTCTCGGACCAAAGTCACGTGATCGAAGTTACAGCGATCACGTACCGAAAAAACGCCGTCCTCCAGGCCCTTCACCCAACGACCCAGGAGGTTGCGCTTCTGGGAGGGCCCGCGGGCGAAGCAGAAATGATCCACATGCTGCGAGACAAAGGCTTTGATGTCCGGGAACTCGCGATCACCGTACCGAGCAACCGCACGCATGTCGTTCTCTCCTTGCACAAAACTCACGAAAGCGAGCCGCGCCAGCTCTTGTACTTCCTGCTCGCGGGTGTGCCGTTTATCAAGCACGCGGTGGTCGTCGATGACGACGTCAACGTCCACGATGCGCGCGACGTCGAGTGGGCTGTAGCCACCCGTTTTCAGGGAGACGAGGACTTGGTGATCATCCCGGGCCTTCGTGGGCGGAGCATCGACCCGTCGAAAAAGGAAGGCCTCGTGACAGCAAAAGTGGGGCTCGATGCCACGGTCCCGGTGGCTGAGAAGAATCGCTTCAAGCGCATCGGTGTGCCCGCGGAGGTCAAGGACAAAGTCGCCAAGCAATTGGCCGCGATCATGGATTCATCCATCTCAACCGGACAGTCGACAAAGCCCGGCTCATTGGGCGGTACGAAAGATAAGGCCACCGCTCCCCTTAAGCGTTGAGCGTCGATAATCGTTAGCGGAGAATTTCCACGGCGGCATCACCGTAGAGCCTCGGCTCCGTGATTTGCCACAGGTACAACATGTGGGTGTTGCCGGCGGCATCGCGGTATGCCTCGGCGATTTTGGCAGGCCAGTCTCCCATGTCGAAAATGTAGGACACGACACGCGCACCGGGCTTCAATTCGCGCATGAGCTTGGGTCTCAGGGCGAGATTACCGTCATAGGACAAATAAAGCGTGACGACCGTCGCCCCTGACAGATCGGCGCTGAGAAAATCCTGCTGCCGGATCTCTACGAGCTTTTCCAGTCCTTGCTCGCGCACGTTTTCACGCGCAAGCTTGACCAGTCCGGGATCAATCTCCACGCCCACGGCGTTTACACCGTAAGTCTTCGCTGCGCTGACGACAACGCGCCCGTCACCTGAGCCAAGGTCATAAACGACATCGCCCTTTTTAACGCCGGCGAGCACGAGCATACGTTCGACGACTTCCTGAGGCGTCGGATCGAATGGCGCCAACTGCTGGGCACCTCTTTCGGAGATTCCGCCAGAGTAGGGACGCGCGATGGGTTGGTCCGCCCAACCTCGACCCGGAATGATTTCCGTGCCTACGGTAGCGTCATGGACGTGCGGTACTTCTATGATCAATATCCCCGGCGCGTGCGGCAGATGCCGGTGGGGGTGGCGGTGGCGTGCACCGCCAAAGTGCGGCTCTTTCACCACGACACCGGATCGTGACCGGCGGGAGTGGGATGTAGAAAGTCCCTTACTAACGGTTGTCTGCCGACTGCGGCGCGATGGCGTTTGTTGGATGATGATCTGGTGTTCTCCCCCGCGAAAGCCAAAAGCGGGATCTTGATGACTTCGCAAACCTGGAGCGGGAGAACTATGGACGCCGCCAGCTCCCCGCCCACTTCCCGGGCTATGCGCCACCCCACCACGACCACCGCCCAAGAACTGTCCCAGGGCCGGCCCGCCAGTCATGGTTAACGCAGCCGCCAGC
>JBFJTQ010000300.1:0-4714 GCA_041625275.1 Binatia bacterium
GCAGGGGATCTTCAACGACGAGAAAAAAGCCGATCTGCCGCAGGATCGGCGCGTGGGTGAATGCCAGAAACATCACGGCACTCGACAAAACCACCGCCCAGCGAGCCAGCGGACTTCCCTGCAACGCGAGCCGCATGAGTGTTGAGTCTAGTCCAAACGCCGAACGCCGCGAGCGGTTTCGAGCCCCACCGCCGGGACGCGCTCTCCTCGTGCCGCCGTCCTCATCTCATCGATCTTGATGTCCACCAGCAAACGGAACCAGAAGCCCTGAAGGAAATGAAATACAAATCCCTCTTTTCCGTCTAGAAAACCGAGGCGAAAAAAGTAACGGTAGACAAAAAACATGAAAGGCCTGACATAGAGGGGAAGCCGGCGCCAAATCCGCTTTAGCCACAACGCGCGCTGATCGGGATTGCCCATTGGACGGGGCCGAAGGACTTCGTGGTCGTTTCTCGCGCGACGCTGAAGCTCTTCCTGGGCCAGCAAAGTCGCATAGCGGATATGTTTTTCGATCCAAAATGCAATGTCGTTCTCTTTCTTGTTCTCTTCAATAATATCATGACGAAGCTTGGCGACCCGGCCTTCGACATAAAAGTGGTGATCCATCAAATCGCCGAGATCGATTTTGACTTTTTGCCGTCGGAACAATTTCAAAAGGTACTTCGGATAATACCCCCCGTGCCTGACCCATTTGCCGCGGAAGATTTGCCGCCGCTTCATATACAACCCGTCGATCTCCGCTAGTGCATCCACGTGCTTCCCATCGAGCACAGCGCAAATTTCGGCTGCCAGCTCTTGCGTTACCCGCTGATCTGCGTCCAGACAAAGCGTCCACTCGTAGCGTTGGGCCAGATGATTCAACGCCCACTGCCATTGGCGCGCATGAGTTTCGAACGGATGGAATACGGTCGTGGCGCCAAACGCCTTCGCAATGTCCAGCGTTCGATCGGTACTGCCCGAATCGACGACAAACACATCGCCGGCGAGTTCATGAAGACTTTCCAGGCACGCGAGCAGGTTTTCCTCTTCGTTGTGAGTCAGAATGACGATATTGAGATTCAAGATGCCAAGCCCCGTTCGTCCAAACGGCCCGAGTTACACCCGCCGCGCAGTCAGCCGGCGGCCTGCTCTAATCTTCCCCGCCTGGGCTCGCAAATGTCGCGGTACAGAGCGATTACACGCTCCGTGGTGGCCCCGGAGGTGAATTTCTCGCGCGCCAACCGGCGCCCGTTGAGTCCCATGTCCGCTCGCAATTGCGGATCCGCGATGAGCACGCTCAAGGCCTTTGTCAATTCTTCGGTCTTGCGTGAAATGACCAGCCCCGCTTGCGCTTGGGCAATTTCCCGCTGGATCCCCACCCGGTCTGTAACCACAACGGGCACCCCGCAGGCCATTGCTTCGACCGCAGCCATGCCGAAGTTCTCGGATTCGGACGGCAAGACAAAGATATCCGCATCGGCCAGAGCAGCCCATTTTTCTTCGCCCGACAAAAAGCCCACCCAAAGGATGTGCGGCAGGATTTCCAATCGCGCCGCCTCCTGCTGGAGATGAGCCAAATAATCCGCCTCGCCATTGCCCGCAACGACTAGCCTGGCGCGTGAATGTTCCGTCCATACCCGTGCAAAAGCGGGAAGAAGCATATGAAGTCCCTTTACGGGGTGGACACGCGACAAAAAAAGGACGACGATGCGGTCGGCGAGCAGGCGATGTTTGCGACGAAAACTACCTGGGATCACTCCGCTTGAGCGAATCGGTACATCGACTGCATTCGATATGACCACGCACTCTTCTCCAATGCCCAATTGTGCCGCCTCCGAACGTTCTTGCTCGCTCGTATAGTGAACGGCCGCGGCACCACGCAGAATCTTTTTTTCAACCAGCGAGAGGGATATCTTTTTCAACCACGGCCGCCTATTCCGCATGCCCCACCGATTGAGGACTCCCAGGGGGCGAACAATATAGGGGACACCACTTCGGCTGGCCCAATAGGCTGCCGGAATTGCGGCGTAGGAGAATAACGCATGAATGTGAACCAGATCATATTCTTTGACATGCTGCGCCAGCCAAAGAGTCAGCGGCCATGAAAACGTGTAGAAACCGATTTGGCGCGGGAAAAAACGATAGTTGACACCATACTCCGTAATTGGTCTTGAATAGGGAACATCCAGCCGGCCGTTTCCATTGTCGTCCGTTGTAACTACATCTACATAGACTCCCGCCCGCGCCAGTCCCTGCACCATAACCCGAAGCGCAACACTTGGACCGCCGCGCATGGGGCCAACCGACGGAATCACGTGGAGAACACGCATTGACGACCGTCACACAGCCAAGAAACTAACGTAGCGGCATCGCCGTGGAAGTCGGGGCTGCCATGTTGGGCAGCCAAATTCCTCACCAACACTTGTTTTCGCCATCTTGCCGCTCCTCCCTGCCGGGTCACCGATGCACTTCATTGAGTTGACACCACTGCTCGAGCACGTGGAGCGCCCACGGCCGCGCCCAGCTTTGGTGCCTGGGATACCGCTTGAAGGCCTGCCATATCGTTGCCGCGTATCTAGGATCAAGACCCGACCGTGTCAACTCGCTTGCGTTCGACAGCGTCGCATCCAGCTCGCCTTGCAGAACTGATCGCAGCCATCGTTCAAATGGCAGCGTAAAACCCATCTTAGGCCTGTCCCAAACTTCTTCGGGCAGCATGTCTGCAAGAGCATCCAGAAGAAGAGACTTCGGTCGGCCCGGCTTCCATTTCCAGTTCCCCGGTAGCCCGAACACAAAGCGCACGATTTCGGGATCAACGAACGGGACCCGCACTTCGAGGCCATGAGCCATCCCCATCTGGTCTGTATCTCGAAGCAGTGTGTTTGCCATATACCCCTGCAACTCGTACAGGGCAACGTCGTTGACAGGATCCGCACAGGGAACGAAAACCCCGACGCGTGGTGCTAGCGAGCGGAAGTCAACCATCAGAGCAGCCACTTCCTCCGGAGCAAAGAGCCGGCGGGAGATGGCATAGGCGGCGTGAGAGGAGCAGTCGCTTTCCACCAGATCCCAGAATTTTCTCCTTCGCGCAGTCCCGTTCAGCAGCGAGCGGCCTAGAGCGGCTGCGGCCCTCCTCAAACCGCGCGGCACGCGGGCAATCCTCTGCAATGTCTCCGCTCGCCGAAAGCTTGGGTACCCCCCGAACAGCTCGTCTCCGCCAAGGCCGGATAAAGCCACCTTGACGCCCGCCTCTCTCACGGCTTTTGCGATCACAAAAGTGTTGATGCCGTCCACGGTGGGTTGATCCATGCAGGCCAATGCAACCGGCAGGATACGAAGCATTTCGCGCTCTGTGAGACAGATATCCTGGTGTTCGGTTTTAAATCGCCGAGCTACAGAGGAAGCATAAGCCTGCTCGGAGAATATCTTCTCGGAAAACGTGACGGTGAAGGTGCGCGGCGGCTTTTTTGCGACGCCGCTCATCAGGCCGACGATCGCGCTTGAATCAATCCCTCCCGAAAGAAAGGCCGCCACCGGCACATCGCTGACCAAATGAAGGCGCACGGATTCTAGAAGCTTGGCGCGGACCATGTCAAGCGCTTCGTTGCGATTCGAAGCCCGCGCAACGGCCGACGACCTCAACAAGTCCTCGGTATAGCGCTGCTTGTCCACCTGCAGACGACCCTTCTTCAAGCCGACCTTCAAGCAGTGTCCCGGCATAAGCGCCTGCACGCCATCGATGATCGTCAATGGGTCCTGGACAGAACCGAATTCAAGATAGGAGGCCAGCCCATCCGCGCTGAGCTTTCTCGGCACCCATCCGCTGGCCAGCAGCGCGCGAATTTCGGAGGCGAAAAGAAACGATTGGTCCTTTTGGTAGTAGTAAAGCGGCTTGATCCCAAACGAGTCGCGCGCCAGGAAGAGCCTCTCCGCGTGCCGGTCCCACAAGGCAAAAGCGAACATGCCGCGTAATCGAAGAACGCTTGCGCCGCCCCACCTCGCGTACGCCCTCAGGATGACTTCGGTATCGCTTCGCGATCGCCAATCTGCATCGAGGGTCGCCGATGCCAAACCCGTGGCCTCGGACGGTCGCCTTCCGAGTCGTGCCTCTCCACTCTCGGTTGGATCACCACCCGCCCTACTCTCTTCTTCGATCCCATCCTGCCCAGCCCCTACCTCGGCCCGCAACTGGCGAGAGTTATAGATTTCGCCGTTATATGTGATGCAATTCCCCGTTGCATAATCATCCATAGGCTGGTGCCCGGCAGCCGAAAGGTCAAGGATCGAAAGACGCGTATGAGCCAAGCCCAACGCGCCTTCCCCCAAATGAAACAACCGCAATCCGCTGTCATCGGGGCCTCGATGAATCTGAGCGTCGCGCATAGCGCGAAGAGCCGTTTCTATCGCGGTTCCACTGGAGTTTCCGAAAATACCGGCAATGCCGCACATGGAAATTGTCTCAGTTAGAGTTAGATATGGAAGGGCGACACTGAAAACATTAGCGGCCACAAAGTCACGATACTACGTCTGCCTCTCAGGCGATGGACTGACAGACCGACGACTTCCGCCGCACTCGTTCGAGACCTCAAGCGAAAACCGCGTTGAGCGCATCAAGCAGCCGCTCCTGAAAATGCCTTGCGGTAAAATTGTCCTCATATCGGCGCCGAGCCGATGCCGACCACTGTCTCCATTCCGGCCCGGAAGAAAGAAGCCTGCAAAGCATTTCCGCCAATCC
>JBFJTQ010000301.1:0-4708 GCA_041625275.1 Binatia bacterium
CTTGCCACCCGCTAGTACTAGATTCGTTTAGATTCGCAATGGATCAATCAATCTAACGAGGAGAACCGCATGGAAATCGTTCTTTACTACGCCCCCAACACCTGCGCCCTCGCTCCCTATGTCACGCTGACCGAAGCCGGCGCCGATTTCGAAGTCCGGCCGCTTAATTTCCGCAAGCGGCAGAATTTCTCGCCCGAGTACTTGAAGATCAACCCGAAGCACAAGGTGCCTGCGCTCGTAGTTGACGGCAAGATACTGACCGAGAACGTCGCCATCCATCAATGGGTCCATCGGACCTTCCCCGATGCGAAGCTCTTCCCCGCCGACCCGTGGGACTATCTGCAGGCGATCTCGCTGCACGCCTGGTGCGCAAGCGGCATTCACCCCTTTTTGAGCCGGATCAACAACCCGCCCAAGGTCTGCGACGTCACGGGCGCGTCCGACAGCGTGGTCAAGATCGCGACGGAAGGTCTGTTCGAAAACTTCCGCATCGGCGACGATATGCTGGCCGGGCGTGAGTACTTCTTCAACCATTTCACCGCTCCGGACGCGCATTTCTTTTGGTGCTGCCGCCGCGCCACGCAGTTGGGGGTGGACCTTTCTCGCTTCCCCAGCGTACAGGCGCATTTCAAGCGCATGCAGGAGCGCCCGAGCGTCAAGAAGCTGCTCGCCTACGAGAAGGAAGTGAACGAGACGTTTGCCAAGACGGCCTAAGCAACTTTCGAATGTCGCAGGCGCCCGCAGTTGCCGAGTCAAGATTAAAACCTTTACCCTGAATCGTTGGCGGGGGTAACGTGCCAGGATCCGCAGCCGCGCTCGGCCGATCAGGTTTTCGCATTGCGGCCTTTCTGCTGATCGCCCTTGTGGCGCACGGCTGTACTCGCCGGTTTCCAGAGACTGAAGTCACGCCGATAAAGGCCTCAAAACCCGCCGAGCTCCAGCGATATCTACTATCCCGCAAGCCCGACGTAGCGCAATTCAGGTTTCGCGGGCCCTTCGCCATCATCGCGCGCAGGGACCTGGAAATTCCCTTGTCTTCCGGTCTCACGGTGGAAGCGGACTTGTACCTGTGCGCGGCGGCCCAAAAGGCCCCCTTGGTCATCGTGTTGCACGGGCACAACAATTCCAAGAAAGACCATGCCTTCCAAGCAATGCACCTGGCCTCCTGGGGCATGCATGGCATGGCCCTCGACTTGCCCAAACGCGGCCCGTGGATCGCAAACGGCAGAACACTTGCCAGGCTCGTCGACGCCATTCATCGAACGCCGCAGCTCGTCGACAGTCGCATAGACGCGGACAAGATCATTCTCGCCGGCCACTCATTCGGTGCGACCGCCGTCGCCGCCGCGTTGGGGGAAGGCGCCTCCGCGCTGGGCGGCGTCTTCCTTGATCCCGGCGGGATCGGCCGGGGATTGTCGCAGTTGCTAAGGCGCATCGCGTTTCCAGTGATGGTGATCGGTGCGGACGAGGAGATCTGGCCCACCCGCAACCGTGGGCAGTTTTACCGGTTCATTCCAGCCAAGATAGGAGAGATATCGATACGGGACACCGTCCACGAAGATGCACAGTATCCGAACGAGCGCACGCTGCGCGCATTCGAGGAAAATCCTGATGACACGGAGGAGGCGCAGATCACCTTCGTCAGTGCACTGACCGCCTCCGCCTTCGCCCTTGCGGTCACCGGCGGCATAGACTATGCCTGGAACAGCTTTGAAGAGGCTTTCAAGAACGGCATGTTTTTCAACGCGAGGAGAAAGTAATCTTCATGCGCTCAGTCAAATGGTCGGTTAAAGGATGGAAGACTGCGGCAACGGTCCTGGCCTTTCTGATCGTGCTGCAGGCGCTTGGATCGGGAGTCGGCTGGTCACAGGAACCCGCTCAACCGTGGATCGGCGAGGAAATCGCAAAACAGGAAAGAATCTACCACAGCCGGGGCGCCGACGTCCCCAGTGGCTACGTCACCGGCCGCGCGCTCTCGGACTACCTTGAACTTCTTCCCTCTGACTTCTGTGACGCCCTCGGGAGTCTGGGCAACTCGGACCGATGGCTGGATATCGGGGCGGGCTCCGGGCAAGCCATACTGGATTACTACGCAACCGAAAACGAGGGGGCGCAGAGTAAGATATGCGCGGGGGCCGGCGGCAAAGTGCGCGCGGTGGCGATGTCCATTGAAGACCGCCGCACGGTCAAGTGGCAACAGCAGGCCGCGAGCCTCGGCGATGACCGTATACGCTATCTCTCCGGCAAGCGCCTGCGGCACTATTCGCGCGAGGAGCTTGGAAGATTCCAGATCATTACGGATGTGTACGGCGGCTTTTCCTATACCGAAGACTTGTCCCAGTTCCTGGCGAAAGTGCTGGACTTGCTCCAGATCGGCGGCGTCTTCTACACGATGGTTCAAAGCGTGCATCTGGAGGATGGCAAGGACATTTCCAAAACCTGGTATCTGACCGAGCTCGTAGACGCAGCCGGCCGCGCCGTGAAAGTGTGCACCTGGCTGAAGCAGACCGCCTGCGTGAAAGTCGTTTGCGAGTCGAAGAGCGACTGGGACCCACCCACCGAGCTGATAAACATCCGCAAGGTTTGCAGCGACGTCACAGTCCCGCGCATGAAACTATTGAAGTACGAGGCGGGGAACCCTCCCGGGAGGCTATTCCAATTGGAGCCGTAGGGTGATGAAACATGGCTCGCAGTTCGCGAACGGAAAAGATCCGGGTCGCTCATACAAAAACATTGTGGGGTCAGGTCTAGCAACGTAGCACAAGGCCGCGTGATAGGGTGGATAGGGCAACAAGTCGAAGATTTTGCTGATAGTTAGAAAGACCGGTTGGTTAGAAAACGGCGCTGGCTTCTTTACCGGCACCAAATCTACAGTGTCGCCGACTTTCATCGGGTGAACTTGCCAACAAAAGATTCGACCTCGCAACCTTCACGCCGTGGGGGAGCGATGTGGCTCGACATTTTCGGGAATTCCTGCTTTGAATCAGACACTATGGACGAGACCATTTCAGCGATCGACACTATTGCGCTCCGCGTTCCGTTGGACATCTGGGCTCCGGCGCCCATGTCTCAAGGCATACCGCGCACGCATGTCGAAAGCCTCTATGTACGCGTGACGACCAGTGGCGGCGTAGTGGGCTGGGGCGAGTCGTTCGGCCCGTCCCGTCCTATGGTCGTCACGGCATTCGACAACTGGCTCCGGCGTCTCGCCGTCGGCCAGGGTGTCTCGGATGAGGAACTCCTCCCACGCATAGAACGTATGCTGCTTTCATTGAGCCGCTCGGGACCGCTGGCCCACGCGCTCGCGGGACTCGACATTGCGCTGTGGGATATTCGGGGGAAGCTTGCGGGTGTTCCGGTGTCGACGCTCCTTGGCGGCGCCAAGCGTAGGCACGTCCAATGCTATGCCTCTTTGCTGCAATATTACGGCAACCCGGAATACCTTAAGCGCAACACCGCTCGCGCTCTCGAACGCGGCTATCGTCGGATTAAGCTGCATGAGCGCACTCCTGAGGCGGTCGCTGCCGCACGCGAGGTGACGGGTCCGGACATTCCTCTCATGGTGGATACAAACTGCGCTTGGACATCCGCCGAGGCCGAGGCGGCAGTTGCGGCGATGGCGCCGTACAAACCGTTCTGGGTCGAGGAGCCGATCTATCCTCCGGAGGATTTCGAAGCACTCGCACGGCTGCGCGCGATCACCGGCGTGCCCGTGGGGATCGGCGAGAACGCAACCAGTCTGCGTGATTTTCGCAGAATGGTCACCATCGGCAAGGCTGATTACGTTCAGCCCAGCATCGTCAAACTGGGCATCACCGCCATGGCAAAAGTCGCAACCGAGGTCGAGCAAGCGGGCGCCACCTGCGTGCCGAACGCCTTTTACTTGGGACCCGGTTTTCTGGCGGTGCTGCATTGCCTCGCGGCGAAGGAGAAAGACTCTCCGCTCGAGCGGATGTTTGCCGAATTTGGCGCCACGCCATTTTCGAGGACCGTGCCTGTAGTCAACGGCGGAGTTGAAGTTCCGCAGAGCCCAGGTCTCGGCGCAGACCCGGAGGACGAGCTAATTGCACATTTCAGGGTGTAAATCCGCGGGATAATTGTGTCTGCCCCAAAAGCCTCGTAAACCCGTAGACTGTCACCCTTAACTTGTGGTTGATCTCCGCTATACCGGCGGGACCGGGATCAAGAATCACCCTGAGCTATCCCATTTCCATTTCAAAACTAACGCCGAATGTGTAGAGATACGACTTCGACCGGCGTTTGCGCAAGCCAAAAACAACGACTGTAGAGATTGTGATGCCTGCCCCCTTCACCAACGTCGTCAAGGGCGCGTCCGTCTTAAACCGCGAGTGAGAGGCAAGCCGAACATTGTCATATTTTCGGAATTACGAAAACGTGATAAGGAAGCCGGCGTGGAAGAGGACAGTTACAGACAGTCGCGGCTGTGCCGGCTCCTCGGCACCCGGTCGCTTTCGCGGTCGTTCAACTGCTCACAGAGAACAAGGAATTGAGCCCGAGCGAAATCGCCCGCGCCGTGGGCCGCAGCGTGCCGCGGGTGAGCAACGTGCTCGGTGCTCTCCGCCTTGCCAAGGTCGTACGCTATGACACCGACAGTAAGCACAACCGATATCGCCTCAAGCACCCCAATGAAGTCAGAGGGGTCCTCGCCGCCCTGTCGCGCTTCGTCAAGCGCGCGTCCGTCGTCGGC
>JBFJTQ010000302.1:0-4693 GCA_041625275.1 Binatia bacterium
ACTTTCCCGATCCGTGGTGGAAAAAGCGGCATCTCTCGCACGAGAGAATTCTCGAATGGTCAGACAAAACAAAAACCTTTCGGGCTTTGCAGGGACACACCAACCCTGCAGAAGAAAACGCCGCCTCGGTGGTTTCAACTTACATCACGCGAAAAATCGTTTCTTTCGCGATCATCGAGGCGATTGCCGTCTATGGTTTGGTCATCGCCCTGGTGGGCCGTTACTTTTGGGACCAGTATTTGTTGTCCGGACTAAGCGTGAGTTTGTTGATCATTGAATTTCCGGCCAAGAGCTCTCTTGAAAGCGTGGTCCATCGCCTGGAGGCGGCCGCCTAACCGGGCAGCCCAGTTACTGCCCTGAAGTGCGCCACTTGCCGCGTCTGGTCGGATGGCGCAGGGCGGAGCGAAGTCGCTTGAGAAAAATGCGCCTGGAAATCTCCTTGGCGCCGAGGCTGACCATATGATCGGTGGTCATCTGCGCATCGATGAAGTGAAAATCCCAGCTTTTCAACTGCGCCACGAGCGTCGCGAGGGCGACTTTTGAAGCATCGGTTTTGCGGTAAAACATTGACTCGCCGAAAAACGCTTTGCCCAAAGAGATGCCGTAGAGACCTCCCACCAACTCGGCTCGAAACCAGGTCTCGACGGAATGGGCAAAACCCAGACCGTGAAGATGGATGTAAGCCTTTTCCATCTCCCGTGTGATCCATGTGCCGCTTTGTCCGGCGCGTGCTGTGTTCGCACAGGCGTGGATGACGTCCTCAAACGCGCGATCAAAGGTCACTTGAAAAACTCTCTTGTTCAGAGTCTTGCGCAAGCTCCTGGAAATTTTGAATTCTTCAAGTTCCAAAATGAAGCGCGGATCCGGTGACCACCATAGAATTGGCTGATCGGCGGAGTACCACGGGAAAATCCCTACGCGATAGGCCTCTAACAGGCGCTCGCTTGTAAGGTCACCCCCGACTGCCACCAACCCGCTCGCGTCCGCATAGTCCGGTGGCGGAAAAACCGGATCATCTACTAGCCGAAAGATGGGCATGATTTTGCCTAGCCTGCACCCGCTATTGTACCCCAGCGTTCTATTTTTTCCCACAGCGATGGATCGGCTTGCAAAATAGGGGCTTCGGAGCCTATCCTATTATCACGTCGGAATCCGGAACAAAGTCATGTTTAAACGCATTGACCACGTAGCGCTTCACGTCAGCGATCTCGATGGCTCCGTGGCCTTTTACGAAAAGCATTTTGGTTTTAAGAAGTATTTTCAGCACGCTGGCACCGGGGGCATGCAAATCGCCTATCTCAAACTTGGCGACACCGTCCTGGAGCTGACGCACAGATCCGATGGCGCCATGGCGGGATTTCATTTTTGCCTTGAAACCGACCATTTCGACGAAGCGGTGCAGAATCTGCTGAAACAAGGCGTTCAATTGGTCCGCCCGCCGCACGATACTGCCGCACGCGAACCGAGGGAGAAAGGCTGGCGTCGGGTTGTCTTCGCGGGACCGGACGGGGAGCAGATCGAACTGAGGGGATAAACATGAGGCCGCAAGCGGGAAGCCGTTTGTGAACCGTTCTAACAACATGGACGATTTGAGCGCCTACTCAAGGAGCAGAACTTTCAGGCCTCGCTAGGTTTCATGAGGGAGAACAACGATGTCGCAGAAAACACCAACAACAATCCAGGTTACTTGCCCTTGCTGTGATGCAAGCCTGACTATCGACCCGACGCTACCGGCGGTGCTGGACCACAAGTTGCCAGCCAAACCTCAAATCGTCGCTGAGTTAAAGGACGCGGCCAAACTGGTCAAGGAAGAAGCGAGCCGTCGGGATCAAAAGTACCAGCAGATCGCAGAGGCCGAAAAGAACAAATCGAAGGTGCTCGAAGCGAAATTCCAGGAGCTGTTCAAGAAGGCCAAAGAAGAGCCGATTACGAAACCGATAAAAGATATCGATTTGGATTAGAATTCTACCGCTTCGTGCCCACGAAAAGCGCAGTAAGCCAAGCTTCTTTATGCGTTGCTGGGTTTAAGCAATTCTCGAAAATTCCCTCCGGTGATTTATGAGAATGTTGTCCATCGCTGCATCCGGCAAACGCTCACCATTCCCGGCCTATCGCAAGACTGACTGCGTACGGTGACCACCTCGTGTCTTGATCCTTGCTTGGGGGGGCTGCGGTGCTCGGAAGGAGCATTCAATGATTTGGCTTCGACAAGGAGTTTCGCTAAGAATAGAGCAATAGATGCGTGCGATGATTCTTGAACAGGCGGGCCAGCCGCTGGGCCAGACGGACCTGCCGGTGCCAAAATCCGGCGCGAGTCAAGTGTTAATTAAAGTCAGTGCCTGTGCGGTTTGCCGGACCGACCTCCATGTCGTCGATGGAGAGCTCACCAATCCTAAGCTCCCGGTAATACCGGGGCATGAAATCGTCGGCAAGGTCGCAGAGAAAGGCGAGGCAGTCGAGCGCTTCGATATCGGTGATCGCGTTGGCATTCCGTGGCTGGGTTGGACATGCGGCGAGTGCTCTTATTGCCGCAGCGGGCGGGAGAATCTTTGCGATGGCGCCAAGTTTACCGGCTACACGCTGGACGGGGGCTACGCCGAATACACTCTGGCTGATCAACGCTTTTGCTTTCCGATCCCGGATTTCTACAAGGACATCGAGGCGGCGCCGCTTTTGTGCGCGGGGCTGATCGGATACCGCAGCCTGGTAAAAGCCGGCAACGGCAAACGCCTGGGAATTTACGGCTTCGGCGCGGCGGCGCATATCGTCGCCCAAGTGGCGCGATACCAAGGGCGCGAAATCTACGCCTTCACCAGACCGGGCGATGAAGAGGCGAAGCGCTTCGCTTTGGGTCTGGGAGCTTTTTGGGCCGGCGGCTCAAACGAACTGCCGCCGGCGAAGCTCGATGCAGCGATTATTTTCGCGCCGGTAGGCGATCTGGTTCCTGTAGCCCTGCGGGCTGTTGGCAAAGGCGGAACAGTGGTTTGCGGCGGCATCCATATGAGCGACATCCCGACTTTTCCTTACGAGATTTTGTGGCAAGAGCGCTCGATCTGTTCCGTAGCCAACCTCACCCGGCGCGACGGGAAAGAGTTCCTGGCCATCGCGCCGAAAGTCCCTGTTCGCACCGAGACACAGACATTCCCGTTGGAGGATGCCAACGAGGCGCTGAACCGACTACGGTCGGGAAAGATTCAAGGTGCCGCGGTTCTCGTAACGGACGCCGCGTGAGCGCGCGCAGAGCTTCTGTGTTTCGTAGAGCTTTTTGATGAACCCGCTCTTGTCCAACTCCTCGACAAAACTCGAATCTAGGAATTCCTCGGCTTTGTGCTTGTGAACCTCGCGCCGTGTTAGAGCAACGTACTCGTAGCTTGTCTTCATCCCCTTGATGTTGGGGTATGGGGCGGCAAGACGATGCTCCGCAAACAGCTCCCAGGATTGTTTGGCCAGACTGTCATCGTCGAGCCGGAGGGTTTTTTTGATGACTTTCTCGGCCAAGTCTGGTTCTTGTTTAAAACGAGCGATGCCTTCAAGCTGAGCCCGCATCATTGTCAATGAGTCCCGGTCGTTGACAAACTCCACCTTTTTGATTTAAGTCACAAATTACTATGTTGCCAAACCTACCACGCGAAGCGTTGCTGGATTTATGCCGGCGGATGTTTGTCATTCGCCATTTCGAAGAGAGCCTGGTGCCTCTGCACGATAAGGGCGTCTTTGGCGGCCACTATCACCTCTACATCGGGCAAGAGGCGACGGGCGTGCCAACGATTGCTTGCCTCCAGCCCGACGATTATATCTTCACGACGCACAGAAACCATGGCCATTTGCTGGCCCGGGGAGCCGATCCCAAACGGCTGTTGGCGGAAATCTTGGGTCGTGCCGACGGCTGCAACAAGGGGAAGGGGGGGTCGTTTCACTCCGTAGCACCTTCCTTGGGCATACTTCACACGTCAGGAGTCGTTGCGGGCATCATCCCATTGTCAACGGGAACGGCCTATGCGTCGAAGGCGCTAAAAAACGGCCGCGTCACCGTTTGCTTTTTCGGCGACGGCTCGCTGGAGGAAGGAGCGGCGCCTGAAGCCTTCAATCTTGCCTCGCTGTGGAAGCTTCCCGTGCTCTTTCTGTGCGAAAACAACGGCAAGTACGGAGCCGGGCAGGGGACCGGCGCGGTACAGTCATCATCCATGGCGGCTTATCCGTTGACGGATTTGCCTGCTGCATACAAGATTCCGGCGCGACAGATCGACGGTACCGATACGGGTGTGGTTGATGCCGCTGTCAGGGAGGCCGTGGCGAAAATCCGCCGGGGCGAAGGGCCCCAATTCATCGAAGCCCTAACCGTCCGCTGGCCGGGCAGCGAGACCAATTGGCCGGTCGTGGTGCAGAATACGGACACGTCACTTGCCTTTGATGTGAGCGGAGTGCCGGAGAAGGTTCGCGAGTGGTATCTCTCGTGCGATCCGTTGCTGATTTTCATTCGCGAACTCGTGGAGTCGCAGCAGGCGACGCGCGCGGAGATTGAAAACCTCGAAACAAAAGTCAAAGCTGAGATCGCCGAGGCCGTAGCCTTTGCGGTCGCCAGTCCCAACCCAAGACCAGAAGAGGCCGAAAAGGACTTCTTCGCTTAAGAGCTTATCATGAGAGAAATTTTTTACTATGAAGCGAAATTCGAGGCCCTGCATGAGCTCATGGC
>JBFJTQ010000303.1:0-4685 GCA_041625275.1 Binatia bacterium
GCAGGACTGCAAAGGCCTCTTCGGCATCCTTTCTCAGCCTTTTTTGTTGCTCCAAGGTAGGCCGCGAAGTCGATCCCTGCGGAGCCATGCTGAAATGGAGATTCATAAAATCTTCCCACTCGGGGCCCGGCTCCATGAGTATATTGGGGGCATGGCTTGCAGCCAGCGCAGCAACTAACGGCATCGTCCGTCGTCCTTTTTCTGCAGGCAAAAACTGCTCGGCACTACCCCCACAGCTAGCGGTTCATCTTGTTGCCAACATGTCTTCACTCGATTCCCTTATTGCCCTAGACGCTGCGAGCACAATGACTCCAGGGGTTCATGTTTCTAGGCTACAGCGAGACTAGGGGCATGGAAGTGGTAACCTTCTCATGCGCTTCTCGATTTGCCAATCATAGCATTCTGTATCCTCTCACTGACCAAAAGACCAATCCCACCACAACGGCGACTGATATGATTGGGTGCTCAAGGACCCAGTTCAGGCCGGGTTCAAAGACATATCGAACCGACAGATCGAATAACCTCTCGATGTAACGCATACCCAATCCCCCTGTGAATCCAAAAATGCAGCCTCAATTCTAGACTTCTTTATAACAAAACGGCAAGTTGCCGCAAAGAATGACGGGCCCATGGCGATGAAAAAAAATCGTTGCGCCTCAATCTCACTCGCAATTCCTCGTAGTGCGCCCCTGGCAATGAACACGAGTCCTTGACGCCTGACGTATTCGGTGCGAGATAATCGCGGAACAAACCACAGAGGCCGCCAAGCGAACCGACAGTGATTCTGAATTATCTGAGGGCGCAACTACTTTTCTGGGCAGCGATTGGCTTTGCTGTCGGCTGTCGTCCTTCGTCCATTCTCTTGATCCACATGGGCAAGAGCGATCTCAAGTACTGTGCGATCAACGAGAACACGGACCTGTGTATCCGTGATCTGGAATCGCGCAGCTACGTTCGAGCAGACCGGCTAACACCCGAGGAGAGAGCTTCACTCGGCATTGTGATTCCCTACTAGACGGGTAAAAATTATCGCCTGCAAATCGTCCTCGGTATGCCAGCGAGATCGCTCTGTCAGAAAACTGGCGAATGAATTTCGACCACTTCAGTCTATTTTTGTTCCATTAAAGGAATATTAAATGAAAAACATTTCTTTATATGTCCAAAAATGATCAATAGTGGACAAGTTTCGCTGCCCAAGGCGGCCACGCACTAGTGGCAGATTTTCGCCTCATCGTTGTATCTACCTGAAAAACCAGCAGTTATTATCCTGACCAGAAACTGAAAGCCCTTGGCACTGCCGTTGCTCTAGATGCAAATCATCAAACGACTTGAAGGAGCAAAAAATGAAGATGCTACTTGCGACGATGTTTAAGAAAGTTCCCGTGAGGCAAACCCAGCAGAGGGCAACCATCTGCAAGCAATGCGGCGCACGAATTTATTCTCTGAGTTTTCTCAAAGCGCATCTCGAAGCCCACAACAAAAAAACCCACTAATGAACATCAGGATTAGGAGGAGCCTATGCGATTCGCGTTGATTCCCTGGTTTGTGTTCTTGGCTGCCCTCGGGAAGCAGAACCCATCCACTTTGGAAGCATGGCTTAGGCGTTGGCTTTTTACCAACGAAGGCGTGTTGCTTAGTCGTACCAAGAGGTAAGGCTTACCCCGCGTTTCAGGCAACACTCAATCACCCAAATAGCCATATTCCGCCCTATCCCAGGGGTGCTGTCCAAGTTGTCCGTGGACCGACCGATCCGGCCAACGTCCCAAGATGAGCCCAGATCCCACAGGTGACAGCAAGATAAAATCCATGGCGTGCGAGTTGTGAATCGTTCGTCTGAGCTCGCAACGAAGGAGAAGATAGCACAAACACAGACGTGCGCAGTCTCCCCTGCGGGTCTTCGGCTCAGGGACATCTGTGCGCGGCCGATGGCACCTCCGCCTTAGAGAGACAGGTACTTGTCCGTACCCCCGGTTCTTACCCCGGAAAAATTATTTTCTTGCAATTGATTTAAATATTGAATATTAAATAGTGTACAAATAGTAAGGGTGTGCTGACGGAGGACCTGGATCGCCGTAGCCATGGCACAAAAGGTGTTCCCGTCGCGTGGAGACATTGCCGGGTGTCGGCAACTTGGCAAGCAAGATGTAATGGCTTCAATAGTCCATATCGACTTCCTGTCGGACGAAACCGCGATGACTCAGCCTTAACTCATGGCCATGATCAACGACTGAGTTAATCGGTAAGTTTACTTTGCCAACCCATTCGATGGCACAAAAAAGGATTCTAAGCTCGCGACGTTTCGACGGCCAAGGACAGATGAGAACGTAAGCATAAATCTAAACGTGAACGAGGTGTTCCGATGAAAATACTTTTCCTGACTCCTCCTATGCGCAATTGGATTCGATGGGGGAAAAAACATGTCGCCTGTAATCCGCTCCACGCCCATCTTGCGGCGTTCGTGCGCGAGAAAAACGCGGCGGAGGTCTCCGTGCTGGATTGCCGTGCCTTGGAACTTGACCAACAGCAAATGTTGGAGCGCATTAGAGAGATCTCACCACAGGCAGTGTTTCTAGGGACTCGGCTAGTTACGGACGGTGGTGCCAGCCCCGTTGTTTATAATCTTGAAGCCATGAATCACTTGAAGGAGTCCTTTCCCAATCTGATTACGATAATGGCAGGGCTCGGAGTTTCCTCAATCCCAGAAGATATCATGGGCTTGGCACCTCAGCTCGACTACCTGCTGGCGGGGGAATCGGACTGGACGCTCATCGAACTCTTAGAGGAGCTAAAACGGGAAAAGCCGCGCTTTGACGAGATCCGGGGGCTCGCATATCGAAGCGAGACAAAAATTCGCCTTACGCCCCCTCGGCCGCTTTTAGAAAATCTGAGCGATCTTCCCATGCCCGCCTACGATTTGTTTCCTATGGACAAGTACATTGGCTTTTCGCAAATCCAGCATTATAACGAAGCCGTCACTAGCCGAGGCTGTGAGGGAGCGTGTAACTTTTGTTATGAGTGGGGCTTGCTAGACCCGCGGCGCAGGGGAGATTTTTTTATTCACCGAACTCGTTCAGGAAAACTTGTGGCGGACGAGTTGGAGATCTTAAACAAGACCTACGGAGTGAAAGCGCTCAACTTCCTGGACGATGATTTCAATTCTGAGCGGCAGAAAATGCTCGATCTGCTGGATGAACTCGAAAAGCGAGACCTCGATATCCAGTGGTTTTTCATGGGCAGGGCACGGAATTTGATTCGTGACGCCGATTTGATCCCGAGAATGAGAAAGGCGGGCTGTTATCAGGTCCTATTTGGGATTGAAGCTGGCACGGATGAAGAACTCGCGCATATCCATAAGAGTAAAGAGCGCTACACGATCGCCGATCTGAAGGAGTTGGTCCGTTATCTGCGGAAGAACGACATCGCCACAGTGGGCACGTACCTGAACGGTTTTTGGGAGGATGACGCAGAAAAAATTAGACATCGCTATCGTGTGGTTGACGAGATCGACCCGGACGTCGCGGTGTTAATGCTGTTGACACCAATGCCGGGCTCGCCCATATGGCGCCAGGCTCTGAAAGACAACCGGATAGAAAGGCTTGATCTCGAAAATTGGGACGCGGTCCACACAATCATGCCCACTCGTCACCTTTCCAGAAAAGAGCTGGGGGAGATCTCGGGCGAGTTGAATCGGGAGTTCTTTAGCCGACCGGATCGCATTGAGCGCATTCGCAATGGCTACAGTACGCCAATCGCATGGCAGAAATTTCAGACCTATCAAGCCGCATCGCACCTCATCGACAAAGGAGAGTCGCCTGAGGAGAAAGCCAGCACAAAGGAAGAAGGAGCCGGGGCTGATACCAGCGCGGTATAGGGGCTTAGAAACACCTTCCTCACTCCAAGGGCAGTTTTCGCAATCCGGAGGGTGACGATTGTTTCTAGGGGTCGCCGCTCGTCCTTAGGTCGCGACTGGCCACCGGGATGCATACGAGGCCAGCCTCAAAAGCCCAACGAGCATCACCCGATTAACGATCTCACCGACCGGACCCCACTCCTCTTCCGAGTCGGCTTTCACCGTGCTTCAAGCGACTTCCATGGCCGGCGTATAGAGTCGGCATCTCAGCGCGACAGGGGTGGCTTGCCACGTTGCAGCAATGAGTTTTTAATGGCGCACTTGGGCGTCTTGACCATTCCCGCCTTTTCCCGGACTCGGGCTATACTGTATCCGCGACAGCGGTATTCGGGATGAAGCTGGCACTTCCGCTAGGCGCATACTAATGTAAGCGCCAGTACCGTCGCTCTAGCGAGGTTACACTCACAGAAAGGGGCTTTTCTTATGGAAACAATGATTGTCAATCCAACATCTTTAGTGCAACCCAGAGGCTACAATCACGGCATAAAAGCCACCGGTGCGTCTGCTCTACTCTTTCTCGGCGGACAGGTTGCGTGGGACAAGGACGGGCAGCTTGTAGGCGAAAACGACATTGGCGCTCAATTTGACAAGGCATTGGAGAATCTCGTGGCCGTCGTTCGAGGGGCGGGAGGAAGCGCGCAAAACGTCGTCAAACTCAACATTTACGTTACCGATAAACAGGCCTACCTGGCCGCTGTGAAAGAAACGGGGCAGTCCTACAGAAAACATATGGGGAAGCATTTTCCTGCCATGACGTTGGTTGAGGTCAAGAGCC
>JBFJTQ010000304.1:0-4685 GCA_041625275.1 Binatia bacterium
CGCAGCCGGAGCCGTCGTCGCGGTTAACCTGTCGGGTTCTGACGTTGTGCTGCTCGGCACTACAATCGATACTCTACCGTTCGAGCTTTACGCGATCCCGAATATCAAAGAACCCGGGCAACTTCGGGGTACGAAAATGGGTGTCAGCCGCATCGGTGCGACAACAGATTTTGTTGCCCGATTTCTGTTGAAGAAATGGGGATTGCAGCCGGACAAAGACGTCGCCATCTTTCAAGCGGGAGCGGGTCCACAAGTGTTTACCGACGTGACGCGCGAGGGCATTCAGACCATCTTGGGCGAAATCGCCAGTAACCGGCCGATACCTCACGGGGTCACACCTGAGCGTTTTGTGGAATCTCGATTTACGAAAGAGATCGTCGACAGCGGTTTTGTCGACTCCCTCTATAAATGCCGTTAGTATCGATTGCCCGAAGACCACGGCCTCCAACGGCCGTTAGGAAAGGAATATGCCATGAAAGAATTGCAGAAGATTCATGTACCCCACAATACGGGCTGGGCGGGAGAGCTGCAAACAGGACAGGTGATCCGCATCCTCGCGACAACCACGGTGGACTTCGTGTTCTTTCGCCTGCAGAATCTCCGCGAGCGTTTCGATCAAGCGCGGACCAAAGTCTACAACATGAAGCTTTTCATCAGCACTGGGGATAAGTTGATGGGACGCAACAACCAGCACATGATGACAATCTTGACGGACGGCTTCAACCACGGGACCCATGATCTGCAGAAAGGAATGTGCAGCGGCTACCGATTCCAGTTAGCAAAAAAGGAAAACCGGTTGAGCGAATATTATCCTCGGGAGATTAGCGAGATTCCCGATCACGGATGCTACGAAAACCTTGCGCGGGTCCTTCAACCTTACGGCATCATTCCAGAAGACATTCCGAGCCCGTTCAATCTCAACCAGCACATGAAAATCGATGGGGTTACCGGCCGCATGGAACACACACAGGTACGCCCTCAACCGGGAAATTTCATGGATCTCCGCGCCGAAATGGACCTGCTGGTGGCTCTTAGTGCTTGTCCCGACCTGGCGGTGGGCGGGAAAGCGGTGGATGTGCTGATCCTCAAGCCATAAACCGCTGACGAGCGACCGCCCCTGCGCGCCTAACGCTCTAGTTCGCGCTCACGCAACTCTGGGCACACGGGAACCGGAGGTCTCCGCCGAAAACCCTCGTTCGAGCCACCAGTGCGCAATTTCGCTGCCAGTGGCAAACCATATCCCTCTGTGCGACTTGATATGCTGGATCAAGTCGCTCAACGCCCTGGCCCTACCCGGGCGACTCGATATGTAGGGATGGAACTGAAACGGACAGAAGGTCGGCGCGACGCTCGACTCCTCATAAAACTGGTCGAACATCGCTTTCCACACAACCAGCGTGTCATTGGGGTTTCCCGAGTCGCGGTGACCGTAAGTTCGCCCATCGCCAAAAGGCTGCCGCGGTAGTTCCACGAGCTTTCTCTTGCCGCTTTGCCACACGAACGGTAGATCGTAAGAAAAAGAATTGCTGTTCCAAAGATAACCTTGCTCCATCAGCAATTCCAGGCTGTTTGGGCTCTGCGTACACGAGCGCCAGCCCAAGGGCCGTTTCTGGGTTCGCTCCATGATCATTTCAGTGGTCCGTTTGATGACGTCTCGTTCTTCCTCTTTGGTGAGATCCCGCGCCACCTCGTGGTGATAGCCATGGCCTGCTACTTCGTGCCCCTGTGCAAGTATCGCCGCGACCGCCTCCGGATAACGCTCTGCAATGCCGCCACAGGTCAGAAAGGTCCCTTTCAATTCGTTGGCCGCTAAGATTCTCAAGATCCGCCAAATTCCAGTCTTGGGACCGTACTCGGCCTGTGTATACTCCTCGTGGTTTAACTTCCCGTCCCGTGAGGGTCGGACATCCTCGCCGCCCTGAAAGTCAAAACTCAGAAAGACAGCGACACGACAATCGCCAGGCCAGACGATCTTTCCAGTGGCATGCAACTCTTGCATAACCATCGTGAACCTCCTTAATTCAGTCAATGCATTCTGCGGGTCGGAGCTGTCAGCTTATCGCCTCCTCTTTATCACACCATCCAAGTTTTCCAACCTAGTGTTAATCCAGCCCGAATTCAGTTGCAAGCAAATTCCATTGCGCGCGTTGTGCACGTAGGGAAAAGGTCGTATAAAAAAGGATCTTTTATCAGGAGTTGTGTCATGCAAGCCTCGGAAGGAAAGTTTAACGTCGGCGGAGTCATGCTCGACCAACCCTTCAAAATCCGGCGCCTGGGCCATTTTGGATTCAATCTTGTCAACATGGACGACGGAGTCCGGTTCTATACGGATCTGCTCGGCTTTTGCGTGTCGGACATGATTGACTACGGGACACGCGCCCAAAGACCTGAGCAGTTTGCTGGGCTGGGCAACCCAAACGGATATTTCACGCGCTACGGCACAGACCATCATGCTCTGGTGCTCTTTAATCAGCGGGTGCGGGATGCTATGGGCCGCACCTCTAGGCACGGCATTACGATCAACCAGATTACATGGCAGGTCGGCAGCATGGGTGAAGTCGGCAATGCTATCCGCTGGTTCACGAAACGAAACGTCAAGCTCCAACGCTCGGGCCGCGACATGCCGGGATCCAACTGGCACACGTATTTAAATGACCCGGACGGCCATCAGAACGAACTCTACTATGGCATCGAACAGATCGGCTGGAACGGTCACAGCAAACCCAAGGCGATGTACGACCGGCAATTCGACGAGGCGCCGCCTCTGCCCCAGATTTCTGAACAACAGGAGGTTCAAGACGCGCTGGCGCAAAATATCGATTTATTGTCTGGTTACCGCCATGCGGAACAGATGTCCGCGGAATTTGACGTCGACGGCATTTTGCTGCCGCGTCCCTTTAAGGTCGTTCGCATCGGTCCTGTCAGCCTATTTGTCGCGAACCTTGAAGCCTCGGAGGCCTTCTACCGCCAGACCCTGGGCTTCACGCTGACAGAAGAAGTGCTTTGGAGGGGGCAACGTTGCCTTTTCCTTCGTTGCAACACGGAACACCACTCGCTCGCGCTCTTTCCTCTAGCGCTGCGCCGGGAACTCGAACTGAGTCCGCACACCACCTGTGCGGCGCTTGGTTTACAGTTGGCCAACTACCGCCAGCTACGCGATGCGGTGGGTTTTCTGCGTAGCCATGGGGTTAGGGTGACCGAAGCGATGCCTCCCGAGCTTTTTCCTGGCATCGATTATGCCGCGCATGTCTTAGATCCCGACGGCCATTGCATTCAACTGTATTACGCGATGGAGCAGATCGGCTGGGACGGGAAGCCACGTCCAAAACGACCGCACTTGCCAAGGAAAGTCAGCGACTGGCCGGAGGTCTTAGAGTCGGACCTGAATGCTTATCTCGGAGAGCCCTATCTGGGACCTTGGGGATAAGGCAAAGCTGGTGCTGATCGCTCATTTGCCAGCATCGTGGCCATTGGGCCTGCAAGCGAGAATGCACCGCGACAGGGGCTGGACGATTATGACTCGGCCGGAATCCGTCCCGCCATTCGCCAATGACTACCGGTCGCGAATTTCGACCCGTATCGCTTGCCCCCTGCCGGATTCCGGACACGCGCTGACCGCTACCAAGCAATCCATCTCCGCGCGAAAGTCGACATGCGCTTCGCCTTGCGGTCGGATCATCGTATCGTACAGGATGCCGGTCTCCGGATCGATGCGCATGCACTGAAAAATATTGAATGGGCTCGGGACATCATCGGGGGAGATCCTCCACGGTGCGACGGCTTCGCTAAGATTCTCCCAGCAGCCGTGATCCGGGATCTCTTCTGGCTGTTTGGGATTGACATCCATGCCCTCGGCGAAAAGCCTCTTCGCCGAACCTTGCGCGACCATCTCGAAGCGCTTGCGGCTGCACATGCCCTTTTGCAAGTCGTGCCGCCCTGCGGTGAAAGTATCCTCGACGATCGTCAGCATGGGGTTGTTTCGCTTTGAGAACAACATGTCGCCCGTACTGATGAAGATTTTAGCCTGATTGGTCTTGGTGCGCGCCTGATCAAAACGCTCATGTAGGTCGTTTAGGTTGAACGCTACAAAGTCGACAATGCTCCTGCCAGCAACGCGCAACCTCTGGCCCTTCTTTACAACGAGGGCCGCACCTGAATTCTTCGGCACAGCCATACTTTCTAAAACTGCCATCTCAACCTTCAGTAAAACACACGCCCGCCAAGCACACTGATTCTTTCACCGTGGAGAGACACCTGTCAAGGACATTTTCGGGTTTACACTCGACTGCGGTGGTTTCTAGGCTAGAATCGGGGGCAAATTCCTCTGTCTGCCAAGTCGCACCTGGATTCCGCAGTCGGGAGTAAAATCTAGCGCGTCAAATGCCAACGGGCCGCATGTCGATTTTCTTGAACTGCAAATTCCGAGTCGAACGAGAAACTGCCCCGCGACAGTTAAGTGCTGACGGACAGGCGTGAGCCTCAAGCTAGCACCAAGCAGTAACGACGCGAAAAACTCTCCTGTAGGGCTATATTACGGTGGAGATTCCAACGCTGGAACAGCGATTTTCGTAGTGCCACGGCCCTCCTGGCAGCTCTGCATCTCCCCTGAGCAAGATGAGTATCGACAATGGCCGTCTGCAGCTATCCTAAGGCGTCGTTCGAATTGCCTGTGCCCGCAATTCCTC
>JBFJTQ010000305.1:0-4683 GCA_041625275.1 Binatia bacterium
TGGACGCCGATGACGATGGCAATGGGGAGCGGTTCATTGCGGCGCTCCAATTTGTTTTGCATCGTCCAGAGATGCCGCCCGATGGCCATGAAGATGCGCAGCTCCCGCTTGCCTGCCATCATGAGCCGGTTATAGCTCGTGTTTCTTACCCCTGTGTCCGGATCCTGAGCGACGACGACGCCTGCCGTGATATAAGGCGCGACATTGACGTCGTAGTGAGTGAGCATGGGGATGGTGCTCAGGTCCGCTTCGTCGCCTAGCCGAACGACCTCATGGACTGGCGCGTCAGTGACCTCGACCGGTTGCATCGGTCTCGCCTGTCGTTCGCTGAATACTCTTGCCAGGTCTTCAACTTTCGTCTCCAGCGCGATTGCCATGAGCCGGCGGCTTGCCTGAGCATTGATGACGACGGGGGCCTCGCTTCCGGCAACGTTTTCGAAGACGAGGAGGGGAAAACGTTTCCTTCTCTCCAGATGGGTGAGAATCGCAGACATTTCGTAGCGCGGCGACACGCTTGCGGTCACCCGCGTCACTTCCTCGGGGCAGTTGGCGTCCAAATCGGCGATAAAACTTCTCAGATCTTTCGGCATGGCGGCGCAATTCCTTCTTTTGGGTGGTCTGGGGCTGACTATTGAACAGCCGGCGCTCACAGTCAATCGGACGCGGGGGAAAAAAGCAAACCGGAACCGTCGCGTGGACTAATTATCTAAAGTTTTATCGGAACCACTTGGTTTGTGGTGAGGCTGTCGAAACAAAGACGGGCTTCGTCTGAGCTTCCCTGCCGCCGGGTTGGGCATCGTCCACTCCTGCGGGAATTCACAGAGCTTCGCGCTTTTACAGGGCGTAAAGTGTCCGCGGATTATCGTCTAAAACTTTCTTCTTGACTGCATCACTGATGTCTTTGTTACGGCGGAAAACGGCGATGGCATCGACCTCGCTGGACGCGTCGGTGTGGCCGTAATCGGTGCCGATGACGATGTTGTCCTCGCCCGCGTACTTGCAAACATAGGGGAAGTCATCGTCGGTTTGCGCCGTAATGTAAATCTTGAATTCTTTGCACGGATTTCTCGGAAAGGCTTTCGTGCCCGAGCGGCGCACGGCTTCGTTCACCACCCAGGGGATCCACTGGGCCGACGCCTCGACGAATCCCCATCTCAGATTGGGGAATGTGCGCGGCACATCGCTCATCATCAGCGACAGGCAAGTGATGACCGTCGGAATGCGAAACTGCGCAAAACCGCCCATTCTGTCGTAGCGCGGTTTGAACTGGTCCAGGAGTTGCGGGCTGCCGTTGGCGATGTGTACGGCGATGGCCATGCCCAACCGGCTCGCCTCTTCATAAATTGGGTAGAAGTAGGGCTCGACGAGATGCTTTTCGTTCTCGAACGGGCGAAGACTCACGGCCACGGCGCCGTTTTCGCAGGCAAATCGGATTTGCTCTAACGCCTCACTGATGGTCATTGCCGGCACGACGCAAGACCAGCGCAACCGGTTCTGGCCTTGTTTCCAGATGTCGGCCATCCACCGATTCCAAGCCTTGCAGAGGGCGATCTCTGCTTCGGCTTTGTCGGCGACGCGCGCGATCCACATGGTGTTGAAAAGAATTTGAACGTCGATGCCGAGTTTGTTCATATGCTGCAGGCGCAGCTCGACATCGCGCAACTCGCGCGCATCGGCGGCGGTCTGCAGCGTTCGCCCGGTCTCCTTCGACAGTGCGATAAGCTCTTGTTCGCTGAGCGTCGGAATGCGAAAGCCAATAGTCTTGCCGTCGAGAAACCAATACTGGGCGTTGGGATTCTCGGCTGATTGAAAGAGTTGCGGTCGATATTTTTTGTCCGAGCCGTCGAGGTAGTCCCATGTGCGCGTGGTTTCAACGACATGGGCGTCGGCATCGATAATCATGATTCCTTTCTCCTCATAGTTTTATGTAGAGACGGGCCTGCCCAGTTCCAACTGGGCTACTTCAAAATCTCCGCCAATTTAGGGATGAGCGCCGGGTCGAGGTTGAAAATCTCCGCCACATTGCGTTCCAATGTGGCGCCGTCCAGCGGATTCAAATCCAGTTTAGCTTTTTTTAACTCGGAGGCAAACTCCGGGTCTTTCATGGTATCCATAAACGCCCTGCGTAGAATTTCGACCCTGTCTTTCGGTGTGCCCGGAGTGACGACATACGGACGAGCCGTGGCGCCAAAGTTGTTGATGATGCCCTGGACGAGCTTTCGCCCGATTTCGCTTTTGGCGTAGTTAATGACCAGGGGAAATTGAGTCAGGTCCGGGTGGCTCTTGCCCGAAGCCTGCGCCAGAACCACAATGTCGCCGTTTTGCAGCTCTTGAGGCCAGGTGGCGACGAAAGATTCCCATGCGTTGGCGATGCCATCCACTTCACCACTGTTGAACGCCAGCCGTATGACGGAAGTTCCCTTGTAGCCCGAGATGATTTGCAGGGGGAGATTCAGTGCAAACCTGGAAATCCTCGGAATATTTTCATTCGCCGAACCCGGTCCGGTGCTGCCAAATTTAACCGGCGTGGGATGGCTGAGCCACTGCTCCATCGTCTTGATGCCGGTTCGCTTGTGCACCGCAAGAACCTGCGTGTCCTGGGCGGGGGCGCCGATGTATTCGAACTTGCGGCCGTCAAACTCAATGCCCGGCCGTCCGACCAGTTGGTCCACGAACATGGTACCGATGGGGGTCGCCATGGTGAGGCCGTCCGGTTTGGCGACCTTGTAGACGTGGTTGATGCCGATTAACCCGCCGGCCCCCGTCATGTTTTCCACGATGAATGTGGGATTGCCGGAAATATGCTTCCCCATGTGGCGTCCGATAATGCGGGAGTAGATGTCGTAACCGCCGCCAGCGGCAAAGGGGACCACGATTCGAATGGTTTTCCCCTTGAAGAAACTTTCTTGGCCGTACGCTGGGTTTCCGAACCAAAGCATGGCAACAAACAAAAGCAACCAGGATTTTGCGATTTTCATATTGCTACCTCCATATTGGGGCCGCACTTGTTGATCTTAGAGAGCATGTGGTGAAAGCCCGGCTCATCCGGAAAGGGTGCGAGGATCCCACTCAAGGTGGAAGAAACGCGAGTTGAAAAGAGCGCTGCCGCCGACGCAGGACGGGGATGGGTCCGCCCAGACTGCCGTTCAACAGAACAACGCCGGCAGAAACAGAGCGGACACCATCGGGCGTGTTCGCGCACTGACCCGAGAGCCTCGCGACCTTGCCGGGCGGAGAATAGTCGATCCGATGTTAAATTGTCAATCTTTCGTGTCGTGCTTGACGCGTGTAGTTCCCTTAATATAGCGTCTGCTTTGACGGGGGACTGCAACATGCCTTTCGCGCAAGCGGGTGATATTCGCATCTATTACGAATCCTTCGGCAGCGGTGTGCCTTTCATGTTTGTCTCGGGCACCGGCTGGCCGGGCGAAGTTTGGAAACTCTGTCAGGTCCCGGCATTCAGCGATCGATATCGCGTGATCGTTTACGACCACCGCGGGGTTGGCAAATCAGATGCTCCGGACGAAGCTTATGCGACGCGTCAACTGGCTCGAGACGCGGTGAATCTGCTTGGCGCGATCGGGATCAATGAGCCGGCGCATCTCATTGGCCATTCCATGGGCGGGCGGGTTTGCCAGTGGATGGCTATCGATCATCCGCATAAGGTGCGCAGCATGATACAGGCCGCTTCGGGTTCGGGGGCAATGGGCAATCCTGAATATCCGCGCTGGCTCACGCTTCATAGTCTCGAGAGCATGATTGAGAAGGGCTTCAGGGAACATATCTGGAGCCATTTCAAGAGCTCGTTTTTCTTCCCGCCGGAGTTCGTAAAGGACCATTCCGAGATGGTGGAGCGCCTCTTTCAGGCCTTCTGGGACAACCGCCCCATGCTCAAGCCCTACTTGCGCCACGTCATTGCGCGCAACCAGCATGAGACGGGGGACTTTTTGACTCGAATCGATACCCCCACGCTCGTGCTGGTCGGAAGCGAAGACAAGGTCGACGCGGACACGGGTAACCATGTCGTCACGTCAGAACACCTGCGCGATCACATCAAAAGCGCGGAGTATCGGGTAATCGAAGGCTGCGGCCACGGTTTTTTCTGGCACAAACCCGAGGAGGCCAACGCTATGATTCGCGATTGGCTCGACCGCCACTGACTCGCGCGGAGGATTCAAATTCGACGCACGAATGTGCTAATTTGATAATCACCGACCCCAGAAAAAGGAGTTCATATGTTCGACAGTTTGAAGATTCAGCCGCACATAGCTTTCACCGACCTGCGCGAGTGGATGCGCGAAGCCGATAAGTTGGGAGAGCTCAAGACGGTTCTCGGGGCCTCTTGGCAAGAAGAGATCGGTTTGGCAACCGATGTCGTCATTCCGCCCGACGACGGACCGGCGGTGATCTTCGATGAGGTGCCGGGTTGTCCCAAGGGCTTCCGGGTAATCATCAATGTCTTTGCAGGCAAGCGCCGGGCCATGACCCTTGGATTTCCCCAGGGGCTGACCAAGCAGGAGCTCAGTCAGGCATACTTCGATCATTACCAAAAGGCACAGCGCAACTTACCTCCCGTGATCGTAGAGGACTGTCCGATTTATGAACATGTGGTCAACGGGGACGAAGTCGATATCGAAAAATTCCCGACTCCGATCTGGCACGTCAACGACGGCGGAAGGTACA
>JBFJTQ010000306.1:0-4683 GCA_041625275.1 Binatia bacterium
ACCGAGTGTGAGATCATCGCCGGGGCTACTCCAGAGGAAGCGGCGGCCAACTTAGCCGCGAAGATCAATGCGCTGATATAGGGCGAGCGGAGAATATGCAATGAATAATCACAAAGGTGTTTTAGTTTGCGGTGAGATCGCCGATGGAAAATTAGCGCCGGTCACGATCGAACTTTTGGGACTCGGAAGAAGACTTGCCGATGAACTGGGCGAGCCGTTGTGCGCCCTAATGATGGGCGGAAACGCCGGTGGTTTGGCTCAGGAGGCAATTGCCTGCGGCGCTGACAACGTCTTTGTTGCCGACGACGGTCTACTGGACCAATACAACTCCGATGCGTACACTCAGGTTGTAGCGGGCGTTTGCCAAAAAGAGCTTCCCTCTATTGTGCTTCTCGGTCATACGGATATCGGCATGGATTTAGCTCCGCGACTCAATGGTCGCCTGGGTGGCGGGCTTGCGATGGATTGCATCGGGTTAGCTATTGATCCAGCGACCAAGCTCCTGGCTTCGACTCGCCCCGTCTTTGGTGGCAACGCTCACGCCACGATGGTAAGTAAGTCTGCGCGACCTCAAATGGCGACGATAAGGCCGAAAACCGTGCCGCCCGTAGCGCGCGATGCCTCCCGGCAAGGTCAGGTCATTCCAGTCGAAGGCAAGGTCGACCCTGCGGCGATCAAAGTCAAGGTTGTCGAGCGGATCAAAGAGCAAGGGGAGGGGATGAAGTTAGAAGACGCTGAGGTCGTCGTCAGCGGCGGGCGTGGCATCGGCGGCGCGCAAAACTTTGCGATGCTCCGCGATCTCGCTAGTGTTCTCGGCGGCACGGTTGGGGCTAGTCGTCCTGCTTGTGATGAGGGTTGGGTGCCGGCGCAACTCCAGGTGGGGCAGAGCGGAAAAGTCGTCAGCCCGAAACTTTACATCGCCGTCGGTGTCTCAGGCGCGATGGCGCACGTCGCTGGGTGTTTGGGATCGAAAGTCATTGTGGCAATTAACAAGGACAAAGACGCGAATATTTTCAACGTTGCCCATTTCGGTGTCGTCGCGGATTATAAACAAATCTTGCCTGCGCTAACAGCGAAATTGAAAGAACTAAAATCAACGTAACGACTAAAGATACCAGATGTGCCAAGCACGCCAAAGGTGTTTTGGCCATTTGGCAGATTTGCTAGGTCTCAATGGTCAGGACATCGTGGGCGGTTTTTTGTCTGGTGTCTAGTAGGGCAAGCAGTCAAGACATCGTCTGTAATTCCGGCGTAAGGCGGACAACAAAGGTTGCACTGTCTCTTTCAAACGGCATTGACGTGTCTTGAGCAACCGCCAATCCTTTCGCTTCTCTGTGGACAATCAGATTCACCGGGTCAGCAGGGCCAACGCCGGGCTTGCGCGAATGTTCTCGGGAGTCAGATAGTCTTCGAATTTCGTTGGGACCACCATGTTTTTCGATAAATTGGAAGCGCCCGGTTGGCTTAACCGTTTCTTGAATAATCAGCCTTGCCAACCGACACCTCAGCGCCCTTCAAAACGGGGCGGGCGCTTTTCGAGGAAGGCCCGCACCCCTTCCTCGTAGTCGTGGGTGGACCGAAGGTAGGCGTAGGCCTTGCGTTCGAGTTCCAGAGCGGTTCCGAGCGGAACGTCGGCTCCATCCTGAAGCGTCCGTTTGAGGACGCTGAGGGAAAGAGGCGAGAGTTTCAAAAGGTCCTGTACCAGTTCCTCGACCGCGGCATCAAGCCCCCCCGTAGGCACGACCTTCGAGATGATCCCGAGGCGCTCCGCCTCGGCCGCATCCGCCCGGCGTCCCGTCAAAAGCCAGTATTTCGCACGGCCCGGACCGATGAGGCGCAACAGTCTCTGGCTTCCTCCGCTTCCCGGCATCATCCCCAGGCGCACTTCGGGAAGGGCGAATTGAGAAGACTCGGTAGCAATGCGGAGGTCACAAGCGAGGGCCAGCTCGAAACCTGCCCCTAGCGCGAACCCATCAATGGCCGCGATCACCGGCTTCGGACACGCCTCGGTGGTTTCCATCTCTTTTCCCCATGCCACCAGCTCGTGCGGCGCGAGCTCCAGGAACTGGGCCACGTCACCCCCGGCCGAGAAGGCGTTTTTTCCTGCTCCCTGGACAACGATGACTTGGACCTCCGAGTCATTGCCCAGCTTCCGGACAGCCTCGCCGTAAGCCCTCCGCATGTCGACGGTCAAGGCATTCATTTTATTCGGGCGGTCGATGATGATCTTCCCGACTCGGCCTTCATGTGTCCTCTCAATTCGAATTTTCCCCATACAACTTCTCCTTGAAGTGTCCGTCATGACAAATAGGGTTCGTACTCACCGGCCCTCAGCTTGCGGCGAAGGATCTTGCCCGACGCTGTCTTGGGAATCTGCCTGACGAAGATCACTTGGCGCGGCCTCTTGAAGTCGGAAAAATCCGCCTGCTCGCGGCAGTGCTGGTCGATCTCCGCGGCGGTCAGCTCTTTTCCTGCCGGGACGATGAAGGCCGTCACTACCTGTCCCCATTTAGGGTCTTCCACGCCGATGACGGCCGACTCTACGACTTGGGGATGCCGAGTCAGGACCTCTTCGACCTCAGTAGGATAGATATTCTCGCCGCCCGAGATGATCATGTCATCCACGCGCCCGGTGACATAGATGTCACCGTCCTCGTCCTGGTAGCCCATGTCTCCCGTAAAGTACCAGCCGTGACGGATGGCCTTGTCGTCGGCGTCCACCCGCCGCCAATAGCCTTGAAAGGCCTCTTCGCTTTGAAGGCTCGCGATAATTTCTCCCACCTCTCCCCGGGGGACAACCTCATCGGGTTTCACGCGCCTTTCGGGGTTGGCCTTGACGACTCGAAGGTCCGAGTTCATTCCGGGTCGGCCGGCGCAGGAGGGCTTTTGTCGTAGGTTCTGATTGATGGAGAAGGTGTAGATCTCTGTGCTGCCGTAATGGTTGGTGAAGACCTCGGGATTGAACTGGCCTAGGAGTTTCTCGACCAGCGTGCGAGTCATCGGGGCTCCCGCAAAAGCCAGGCGGCGCACGTGGGAAAGGTCGTGGTCTTTGAGATTGCGGCTGCGCAGAAGGTCATGAAACAGGGTGGGGATGAGGTAGAGCGAAGAAATTTTCTCCCGGGCCACAAGCTCGACCGCCGCCTCGGCATCGAACCCACGCATCACGATAAAGGTGCCGCTCAACAGTACCATCGTTGTCAGGGAAACGATCCCCATGACGTGGTAGAGAGGCATCACTCCCAGGGTTCGCTCTCCAAGGCGATAGCCGCATTGGACGGCCTGGGCTAAGGCGCTCGTGTCCTGCGCCCGGTGGGTACGTGGAACCCCCTTGGGCCGTCCGGTTGTCCCGGATGTGTAAAGCATGAGACAAACGAGGTCTTCGGAGACTGACTCCCCGGGCGGGGTGTCCGTCTGGGCTTCAACAAGTGTGGCAAAGGGCTCGCACCCTTTAGGGGGATCCGCGTCACAGAAAACCTTTCGGCAACCCTTGGGAAAGTCTCTGGCCGCCCTCTCACCGGATTCGCGAGAAAAATCTGCGAAAACAAAAACCTGGGCCTCGGCGTCTTTGACGCAGTAGATAATCTCCCCCGGACTAAACCGGTGGTTGACCGGGATCGCGATGGCCCCAAGCTTCATAAGGCCGTACCAGGAGGTGACCAACTCCTCACGGTTACCGAGGGCCAGAACCACGCGATCTTGCCGGCCGACTCCCAGCTCTTTAAAGCCCCGAGCCGCCCGGTTGATTCTTCGGTCCCACTCGGCAAATGTCAACCGGAGTTCCCCGTCCACCAAAAACTCGCGGTCGGAATAGCGAAGCACCGAAAGCGCGAGTCTTCGAATCAGGTCCATGGCCACTCGCGCACTC
Organism: Binatia bacterium; assembly: GCA_041625275.1. GTDB lineage: Bacteria > Desulfobacterota > Binatia > UBA9968 > UBA9968 > JBFJNS01. The sequence goes on from JBFJTQ010000306.1 coordinate 3,866, forward strand.
CCTGATTCCCCTGATTCCGGGGACACAATACTAATTTCTCACGATGCACGTTTAAGTGGACGCCCCGCTTTCCGCCTCACCAACTCACGACCCGTTAACCGTTCTAGCATTTCAATAAACTGCTCGCTTCCCGCGGGCCGACCCGTTCGAATCCCTCGAAGTAACGTCGCCTGGATTCTTGGCTCATCATCGCCCTTGAGATATTCACCCCAGTCTTCTATCAACCCGAGCAAACTTTTGTCCCTCACCAAAACGTCCCTGGAAGTTACGCCAAGATGAAAACGAGCACTAGACCAGGGATAATCGCCAGCTTCGGGTACCATCCCTGCTTTTACTGGATTGAGCTTTACCTAACGAGCAGCAGCCAAAAGATGGGTCTCATCTAAAACACAGGAACCAAATCGCCCTTGGAAAAGATATCCGCGCACCCCTTCGGAAAAATTCTTCATGCGCGTGTAACGCCGGTGCGCCTCGCCGATGGCGCGAGCCATAAGCGATGAATCCTTTGGGACCACGATCAAATGCGTGTGATTCGTCATCAGACACCACGCGAGAACGTGGACCCCGAAGCGGTTCAGCTCTTCGGCCATGAAATCGAGGTACGCCCTTCGATCGCTGTCAGTTTGGAAGATGGGTATGGATCGTACACCACGCTGAGTGACGTGATGGGGATATCTGGAAGCTACCACTCTAAAAATTCGCGCCATGCGCAAACCCTTGTCCAGCCCAACGCCTTCGGTCAAGTGAAAATAAGTATTGTGTCCCCCGAACTGGGTGAGATCGCGATATCGAATCCTCAGCGCATCGATCGCTGCGGA
>JBFJTQ010000307.1:0-4682 GCA_041625275.1 Binatia bacterium
CGCAGGTTGCAGGAGGAATTCCACTGGAGCCAGGAAGAAGTCGCAGAAAAAGTCGGCAAGAGCCGCCCGGCTGTTGCCAATGCGATGCGCTTACTTTCGCTCCCCGCGGACGTACAGCAAGAAGTGGCGTCAGGCAACCTGCCTGTGGGTCAGGCGCGAGCGTTGCTCGGATTACAAAGCGAACCGGCAATCATGACTGCGTGTCGCGAAGTTATCGCCAGAGGATTATCCACGCGTGAAACGGAAAAACTGGTTCGCTTCCTCAAACTAGGCAGAAGAAGAAGACGCGAAGCGCCGGCCGTGGATCCCGACCTCCGCTCTCTTGTCGAGGAGCTGCAGCGCTCGCTCGGTACCAGAGTGCGCCTTCTTCCCAAGGCAAGATCCACGAGGGGCAAAATCGAAATCGAATACTACTCGCTCGCTGATTTGGAACGCATCATTCAAACCATAAGAAGACCCGCGCCGCAGGCGTGATGCGCGCCTGCGGTCACAGGGGGGCCGTCTCGGCAGGAATCCGAGCTAGCGCACACGAAGCAAATCCATTCCGGCTAAGGTTGCAAGAGCGGCTTCAGTTCCTGCCAGTTCGTTACCGGTGGTGAGCACGTATAGTTGTGACACACATACACGGTAGGCTTGTTCTGGATTGGAACTTTGCCCTGCAACAGCGGGTTGACAGTTTCCAGCCGTTCGTCCGGGCCAATCAGCCGTACAGTTGCATTGGGCAGATAAAGGGAGCGTATTTTGCCGAGGAGGTCACTCAGCGCGTGATCGTTTGAGTTTCCTACAAGCACGATTTCCTTAGGTTTTTCCAAATAAAAATCCAGGGCGCAGAGCATGTGGGCGACGCCAAAGGGCTGGCCTTGCATTGCCTCATAAGTCAAGCGCAGAAGCTGCTCGGCTTTGCGCAAGTAATCCTCTCGATTCGTGTAATAGTAGAGTCTCAATAAAAGCTGCAATGCCATGGCATTCCCCGACGGGATCGAGGCGTCGAAGAGCGGCTTGGTTCGACTAATGAGCGGCTCGTGAGATTTCCCGGTGTAAAAAAAGCCGCCTTGGGCGTTATCCCAGAACTCATCAAGGAGGATCTCTGCAAGTTGCATTGCTTGGTCCAGTGCGGAACGATCGAACGTCACTTCGTAGAGATCCAAAAGACCCACCGCCAAGAAGGCATGGTCATCGAGATATCCCGGGAGCTTCGCGCGCCCGTCCTTGTAGACGTGGAGAAGAACGCCGTCATGAAACATTCGCGTCAAGATCAATTGTCGTGTGCGGTTCGCCGCCTCGACATACTGGGGTCTGGGTGAGATTTTGATGGCTGCGGCGAGGCCGGAGAGCATTAGCCCGTTCCATGCAGTGATGATCTTTTCGTCGCGGAAGGGCTTAATGCGCGTCTCACGCGCTGCAAAAAGTTTTTTCCTGGCCTCGAGTATGGTTCGTTCAATCTCCGCCGTATCCCGCTTGAACAGTTTACCTGCCTGTTCCCATGTTAAAATCGGATGCACTATGCTCTTCCCGTCGAAATTCCCGAATTCGCTGACGTCGAAGATGCGGCTAAAGATCTCTCCCAGTTCCTCACCCAGAATCCGATTGACCTCCTGCGGCGTCCAAACGAAGAATTTACCTTCTTCGCCTTCGCTGTCCGCGTCCTGGGTCGAATAGAACCCACCCTCAGGATGAAGCATTTCGCGCAGCAAGTAATCGACGGTGTCCTCTGCTATGTTTTTGAACAACAGCGTGCCGGTTGCCCCATATGCGAGCGCAAAGATCCGCGCCAGCTGCGCGTTGTCATAGAGCATCTTCTCGAAGTGCGGCACCAGCCATTTCTCGTCTACGGAATAGCGATGAAATCCACCGCCGAGATGATCGTAGATACCCCCCTGGGCCATCTTGGTGAGCGTATACGTCACCATCTCGAGGAAGCGCGCGTTATTTGAGTAGTGAGAGTGACGGAGGAAAAGCTCATACACTCCGGGATTGGGAAATTTTGGCGCCCGGCCCAGTCCTCCGTTATCGGGATCGTAGGCGCGGGCGATCTGTTCCGCAGCGCGGGTGATGGTATCCCTGGCGAATGGCTGTTGGCTTTCCCGGGACTCGCTGAGTTTGTGCAACGTCACCAGGATCTGGTCCACGCTTTTTTGGACGTCCTGCGGTCGTTCGCGATAGGCCTTTGCGACACCGACCAGGACTTTCGGAAACCCCGGCATCCCATGGCGATCCTCCGGCGGGAAGTAGGTCCCGCCATAGAAGGGCTTTCCCTCGGGAGTGAGAAATACCGTCATGGGCCAGCCGCCACGGCCCGTGAGAAGCTGCACGGCATTCATATAAATCTCATCGAGATCAGGCCGTTCCTCGCGGTCCACTTTGACGTTGATAAACAACTCGTTCATCAATGCCGCGATCTTCTCGTCTTCAAAAGATTCCTGCTCCATGACGTGGCACCAGTGACAAGCCGAATAGCCGATGCTCAGAAGTATCGGCTTATCCTCCGTCACGGCCTTCTGAAAGGCTTCCTCGCCCCAGGGATACCAGTCCACCGGGTTATGCGCGTGTTGCTGCAAATAAGGGCTGGTCTCGTGAATCAGGCGGTTGGCGTGATCGGACTCCATGCCAAAGAGCCTAACACAGTTGGCAAGCAGTCAAAACCCTGGTACGCCTTCGGACAATGACCCGTCAGGTGATGACGCAGGCGAAAAGATTAGAGACGCCAGGTTTGAGTTGTCCCCTAATCCCCAGTGATCGTGTCATGGAAATATGACCGCGCCGGGAGATCGCACAAGCCTACCAATCCCTGGTCCGGCTTGGTTAACGCCCGGCAGCAATCTGTTTCACGAAGCCGCTGGCTTCGATCGCTTGGAGCAGCGAGTGATCGACGATTTCCTCGGGTTTCACATTTTTTGCTTTGGGGTTAGTTTCGGCGATCGTATCCACAAGAAACTTCATCCCTTTCAGATTCACATAGGGCACTAGAGAAGTCTTGGGCGCGTAGTAATCGTAGGCCGAATGAATTGTTTCAGCGTCCTGGACCCGAAGATGTCGCTCCAAGACCTTGATGCCAAAGGCCCGATCAGTCTTAAACCGATGAATGCCTTCGATCATGGCTTTCAGGAATCGAGTCATGAGCTCGCGGTTCTTTTCAACAAAGGATTTGGTTGTCCCCATGCCGTTGTGCTGGTAATCCAAACCCGCCGCGGAGTAATCCAGCAAAGATCGGAGGCCCGTTTTTTTTGCAAGGTGGGCAAAAGCTTGCTCAAGCAGTGTAGCCTGGATGGCACCTTGGGAAACGGCCGCCATCCTTTCGGCGTTTCCTCCAACCTGGAGTATCGTCACGTCTTTGCCCGGCTTCAAGCCGTGTTTCTCCAGACCCCAGCGGGCAAGAAAATCCGCCGAACCGCCGAACCGGGCAATGCCCATTTTTTTTCCTTTCAGCTCCTCAACTCGTTGTATCTCCTTGGAGACGATGAGTTCGTAAGGCGCAAAGTTTACGACCCCCGCGACCATCTCCGCGTCTCTCCCTGCAAGATGCGCATTGATCAAGCCGGAGGCGGCGATCCCGATCAGGTTAACCTCTCCTGACAGCATAGCTGCAATGGCCGTTGACGATCCCGCCATTATGATAGGCTTGACATCGAGCCCATGCTTCTTGAAGAATCCCCCGTCCACGGTTGCCATGATCGGTCCATTGGAAGGAGTGATGGAGACGAGACCAACGTACACGGTAGGATGGGGCTGGGAAAATGCAGCGACTGGACTTAAGGTTACCGATAGAAGAAGAACACCAAAAATCACGTTGCATTGCATAAAGCACCTCCGGGGCTTGTTGCTCAAAGTTAGAATGCAATTTTCCGTGTGACCGAATTTAACCCCCTATAGCACCCCACCCCACGAAAATAAAGTCGGCCCACCGGCTTCGTAAAATCACAGGCCTGTTCGTCTCTCGAAATGGTCCAAAGCTCGTTCCGCAGACGCAGATTCAATCCGAATTCCGCAGTGGAAAGTTTCTTAAGGAGCCTGGCGTGAACCTTCCGTCGCGAAGACGATAGGCCGCTGCCTCTTAGCGGATAACCATGGCCGGTGCACAAAGTAGCAACCTCAAAGCCATGGCGAAGGCTTGCCAACTCGCAACAACGACTGCGAAATTGCCCGCTTGGGTGTCTTCGCGACTCCAGACTCACCCCAGGCTTGGCACACGCCGTATTCACAACTGCGGAATCCGGGTTGAAAAATCCTGCGACAAATTGCTGCCGCTTTTTTTGCATCAACAAACTGAGGAATGCCCAATTTCATGGCTTCCGCGGGAAGCCGGCCAGACTCTTCGTGGTACGAGACGAGAATGCAGGCCGTGCGGATCGCCTTGCCGACCAAGATGGCTCCGTGGCCACACTCGGACGGGGGCTTTTCAGCGCGCGGTCAAAGAAAGGGTTTGCAGACCAACTTTATTGACGAAGGCCGCATAGGGTACGGCTTCCACATACATCACGATAGGCGGCATAAGTTTGTCGCCGTGCGCGCGAAAAGTCAGCTCGTTTAACCCGGAAACGACAACGTCTTTGCCCGCAACGACATTGTAGTCCCGCCAACCCTCGTACAGAGTGATCACTTCCAGTGATCGACGGTTGAACAAGACTTCCAGGCGATTGCACGTACTTGCTTTAGGAGTCACGGTGGGCCGAATCCCCAGCGCA
>JBFJTQ010000308.1:0-4670 GCA_041625275.1 Binatia bacterium
CGGCAACCGGCGTCACTTATGACAGCGGCAATTACGAGCGGGCGCTCAACAAAGCTCTCAGGCTCGCGGGCTATGAAAAATTGCGGCGCCAGCAGAAAAGTCTGAGAAGCCGCGGAGTCTATTTAGGAATCGGGGTGTCGACCTACGTCGAGATCTGCGCCATGGGGCCGGGTCTCGCGGAATATGGGAGCGTGCGCGTGGAGCCCGGCGGTAAAGTAACGGTCCTCTCAGGCGCATCGCCGCACGGGCAGGGACAGAAGACCTCCTTCGCTCAAATCGTTGCGCAAGAACTGGGCGTTCATTTGGACGAAATTACAGTGATCCACGGCGATACCGCAGTCGTACCAAAGGGCGTTGGCACCTTTGGCAGCCGGGCCACCGCCGTCGGCGGAATAGCTGTCTATCAAGCCGCACAAAAGGTCAGGGAGAAAGCGCGAGAGCTAGCGGCCCTTCTCCTTGAAGTCGATGCCGACGATCTGGTGTTTTCCGAGGGGCGCTTCAGCGTCAAAGGAGTTCCAAGAAAAGGTCTCACCATTCAACAAATCGCGCGGGAAGCGCAGCGTGGCAATCGCCTGCAAGAGGCCGTGGCGTCCGAGCTGTTCGCCGATTCTTCCTTCGAGCCCTCGAATTTCACCTTCCCTTTCGGCACCCATATCTGCGCCGTGGAAGTCAAACCGGACACAGGAGAGGTCGAATTAAAAAAATACGTGGCCGTGGACGACTGCGGCAAGGTCATCAATCATCTGTTGGTCGATGGGCAGGTTCAAGGAGGCATCGTACAGGGATTGAGCCAGGCTCTTTACGAACAGTTGATCTACGACGAGAACGGGCAACTGCTGACCGGAAGTTTGATGGATTACGCGTTGCCGCGCGCCTCGGACCTTCCTCGACTGTCACTGGCTCGCACCGAAACGCCATCGCCTGTTAACCCTCTAGGGCTCAAGGGCATCGGCGAGGCGGGAACCATCGGCTCGACGCCGGCCGTCGTTAATGCCGTGGTCGATGCCCTGGCGCCGTTCGGGGTTTCGCATATCGATATGCCGCTCACGCCTGGAAAGATATGGCAGCTTTGCCAGGAGCAAAGGCCTGCGCCTGTGAGAGGTGGAAAATGATCCCGTCATTGTTCGATTATGTGACGCCTGAGACCGTCGACGAGGCGATTAGTCTTCTTGCCGCGCATGGGGATGAGGCCAAAATTCTCGCCGGAGGGCAGAGTCTTCTGCCGATGATGAAACTCAGGCTTGCCAGCCCCAAGATGCTGATCGATTTGCGCCGGATCGGCAGTCTGGCGGGTATTCGCCGGCGCGACAAGGATATTACCATCGGTGCGTTGACCACCCATTACGAGATTGAAAGCTCGGCTCTCCTGACAAAGGCCTGTCCGCTTTTACCCGAGACGGCACGCGGCATCGGTGACGTTCAGGTGCGAAACCAGGGGACCATCGGGGGGAGCCTCGCACACGCCGACCCGGCAGCGGATTGGCCCGCGGTCGTGCTATCCATGGACGGCGAACTGCGGCTTGTGGGAAACGATGGCGAGCGCTGGGTTAGAGGGGAAGATTTTTTTCTGGGTCTGATGAGCACGGCACTGAAACCAGCCGAGCTTATCACTGAAATACGAATTCCCAGGCTCACCGGACGCTTTGGCGGGGCATACATCAAGATGTCTCAGCAGGCTTCCGGCTTTGCCATAGTGGGCATCGCGGCATCCCTCAAGCTCGATCGCCAGGGCCGCTGCGAGGAAGTCGGCATCGGCGTGACTGGGCTCGGGGCAAAACCATTTCGCGCTCAGGCAGTTGAACAGCGGTTGCGTGGAAACAAGCTCACGCCCAAGTCGATTGAAGACAGCGCCCGGCAAGTCGCGGAGGATGTCGATCCGCTGGAAGACCTGCACGCCTCCGCAATATTTCGCGCTCACCTGGCTCGTGTTCTTACTGCCCGCGCGGTCAAAGAAGCCGCGAAGAGGGCCGTCCGCGGAAACCACTAGCGAAAACCGCCGCTGCTCAATTCCTCCGTTGGTAGCTGCTTCACGAAAGTCTCGCCGCAGTGTAACGGCTCTTGTGTTGCGCTAGCCGAGGTATTCCGTTCATGCCGAGGTTATCGAAAGATGGGCCATTGTTTTTTAACGGCCTGCCTCCCGCTTGACGCTTTTTCGGCCTCCGATGCACTTTCAACAACTTTCAACCCGGCGCGTTGACAAATCACGCCCATATCCGGTATTGGCAATAAGAGCAAGTCACAACGCTCCCCCATCACCCCGGAAGATTTTGACTCCGGGATCCGGCCCGTGAGCGGGTCTTTAACGCCAGGGAGCGAGCAGTCGCCGACCAGCGCCCAGAAGCAAATGTCATGAAATCGCAAAGAGGAGGACTTAAATCGTGGTAATGCTAGGCACTGACATGAAAATCGCCGAGACCCCTCAAGAAGGCCTCAAAGACTACGTCAAATTAGACGGCTACAAAGAATGGCTCAAGAAGGAAGGGGTAAAAGTCTACGAAGAATTTTACTTTCCGAGCCTAGCGAAGATCGAGTTGGGCCCGTGGGAGCGAAAAGGCGGCAAAGGCGCCGTCATCCACATCGCCAACCGCCATATCCCTAATGACTGTCATGTCGTCGAGATCAAGCCCGGGGGCAAGTCGGAGCCGGAACACCATCTGTACGAGCTGTCAATCTACGTGGTGTCCGGCCACGGCGCTACAACGGTCTGGCACGACGACAAACGCAAGCAAACCTTCGAGTGGCATGCAGGCAGCCTCTTTTCCCTCCCGCTCAACGCCTGGTATCAAAACTTCAACGGCAGCGGCACCGAGCCTGTACGTTACATCGCCGTAACCAACGCGCCACCCATGATGCGCCTTTTTGCGGACAATGAATTCATATTCAACTGTGATTTCACCTTCAAGCGCCGCTATTCGGGCGAGGAGGACTACTTCAGCGGCAAGGGCAAGCTCTACACGCGACGGGTCTGGGAGTCAAACTTCATCGCCAACGCGCCGGACATGCCGTTGTATGGATGGAAGGAGCGAGGCGCAGGCGGAGTCAACGCCATGCTGGAGATGGCCAATAACAATACGAAGAGCCACATCTCCGAGTTCCCTGTCGGCACGTACAAGAAGGGGCATCGTCACGGCCCGGGCCCGCACCTCGTGCTGTTAAGCGGCACTGCCGGATACTCCCTGCTGTGGACGAAAGAAGACCGCTCCGACATGGTCAAGTGCGACTGGCAGGTCGGCTCCATGGTCATCGTTCCCAGCGACAACTGCTATCACCAGCATTTCAACTCGGGGAGCACGCGAGCGCGGTACCTGGCCCTGCGCCCAGGCGATATGGGTCTCAGAACGCCCAAGGGCGGCGGCGGTGAGGGTGCTGACCGGAGTCTTAAGGAAGGCGGTTGGCAGATCGAGTACGAGGATGAAAATCACGAGATTCATGAGATCTTCGAAAAGGAGTTGGCAGCTAGTAACACGACCTGCAAGATGAAGGCATTCATCCCGTGGTGCACGGGCGAGGTCGGGCCGACTAGCGCGCGGGATACCTAGAATTGCGATCTACCTTATCGCTTCGGAAGTGAAGGATGGCCCAATCGGTAAACTCTGACCCTCAGAAGGAGCATAAGCAACCAAATCCGAAGCGCCTCGGAGAATTCCAACTGAAAGCAGTGAGCAACCCGCAAGCTGACTGCTCGCCGTCATCGTCTTAAGCGTGCCTGACAGTTGCGCGCCGTGGGCAAGGAAATTCTTGCCCACGGCACGCTGTGCGGATAGGAAACCTTTAATGCGCGGGAATTGGACCAAATGGATCTGAAGGGACTGAAAACAGGTTGCTCTGATGCTTGTTCACCTTGTTGTTCGAGGGCGGATTGAGAGCCTTAACTTTCACCTCACAAGTATAACCCGACAGGTTAGTCACCGCGTCAAATGTAGCCAGCGCGGCCGCATTGTCCATCTGAGTAAGCGGAACAAACAAGTCTGTTTGGTCAGGCGGAAAACCATCCAATCGATCACCCGTGCCGATGTCAAACTCAACAACAATTGTTTCGTTTGGGTCGGTGCATTCAAACTCAACTGAGTACTTTGTCGCGGCCTGGTCATCTACCCCGGCATATTCCCAATCGACGGCGACCCCATCGCCGAGAATCGCATCTGTAGCTAAGATAGCCGTAACGTCGGTGGGCGCCGGCAATGGGTCATGCTTTGCATTCGCTCTTGCCGGAAAGATGGCAACCACGAAAAAGGCAGCGAGAATCATGCAGTTGATCTGTTTGAGTTTTTTCATTCGTTCATTCCCCCAAAACGTGAGTCGTTCTTATATTTCCACAAGGACTTCATTGACGATGGCTGATGGGCGGACCGCGGCAATTGCGCAAGCATACCGCCAACGACCGCAATCCGGTTAGTGTGTTTGGTTCGGCCCCTGTTCGCTTCAATTGCCGGCCGAAAAAGAAAGCACGGGAAGGAGCAAAGGCATTGGAAATGGGATCGGATCGCGAATTAATAATCTCGCCACGCGCCGGAATTCCTTGGCGCGCGTCCAAACGAGCTATATTAACCGGATCCGGCATTGCGGGGCTTACTGCGTCCCGTATTCGAATCTCCCCCGCGAGGCGCCACGGCCTTCTCCCTTCGGCAACCCGGCCATCCTGAACATCTCAGGACCCGTGGCTTTGCGTC
>JBFJTQ010000309.1:0-4670 GCA_041625275.1 Binatia bacterium
CTATTTAATCCAGCCGCTAACCAACCAGAGAACTAACAACACTCCCACCAGGAGCAAAACCCAAGGGTTGCTAATTCAAGTCGGCGGGCGATTTTTGTCGGCCATGATGAATTCACTTAACTAAAATTCTTAGCGAGTTGCAAAGTTGTCCTGCCTTTCGGCTCGGCGCTCAGTCTATTAAATTGAACTCAAAACGCTAAACGGTTTTAGAGCCGGACGGTCCGAAGCTTGACCTCGTGGCCGGTCACGGCTTTGTTCCTACGGCGCAGTGGAATGGCTGCGTAATGAAAAAGGTGCCGTCTGCTTCCGCCTCGGCCTTGGCCTGCCGCCATTCGGCCGTCTCTTCCGCCGTCAGGGTGGCGACGATGCGCTCTTCCATGTATTCCAGTCTCTCGCCCTCCGAAAAAGTTGCCCATTGTGGAAAGGCGATCACCTGTTTAAGCCCGGCTTTGTACATGCGCGAGTAAAGGCTGGCATCGGCGCAACCTTGTTCTTGAGCATTGCCGCTTTGGGCCTCGGCCTTCCGCCTTAGCGCCGCTTCGAGTGGTAAATTCACCCATCCCGGCATGTCAATCGACCGGACTAAAACAGCCACCCTTCCTTGCGGCCGCGTGACACGGACACATTCTTGCAGCATTCGGTCCGCGTCCCCTTCCTCCATGACAGTGCACGCCAGGGTCACGTCGAAGCAGTCATCGGGGAAGGGCATCGATTCTGCATTGCCGTCCTGCAACTCAATGACGCCTTGAATGCCGGCTTTAAGTACGAGGGTGGCCGCTTCGCGCAGCAAATACCGGTTAACATCGATGCCCACGATGCGGTTCTTTCCGTGGGTGTACTCGGCCAGCCAACGAAGTATGACGCCTGATCCACATCCCACCTCAAGAACCATTTCGCCGGGGCGCAGGCGCGTTTCATCAATTAAGCTTCGTACCACCCTGAGGTATCCAGGACGGCGAGCTTCAAGAAAAGCCGCCGCGCCCAAAGCCGGACCCCCGAGAGTGATCGTGCAGTAGCTCTTGTTGAGAACAGGGAGCAGGGGTTGCCATTGGGAGGGCGCCAGCGCCAGCGGAAGCAGCACCAATGGCACGCCCGAGCCTTTAATGCTGTAGGAAATGCCGGCCACTTTTCCCTCGCTCTCTGGTAGCGTCACCGCCCTGTCCGCTTGGCGACGGGCTATGCCCGAAATGAAAGCTGTTATCGCCGAGCCGACAGTATCGGTACGGTCGGCAATGACGTCTGCCCAGTTGGTACTGAAGTAGCCATTCAGATTGATCACAGTGGCCCCAGAAAGGTTTTGCACGGCGCGACGGACTTCCTCCGCGGGCCGTCCCTGGTCGCCGCTGATGATCAACAACCGTGAGGCATTGCCGCGGAGAGCGCCGAGCTTGAAGCCCCAGGGAGACACAAGGGTGAGGGATGAGACAAGGTCCGGATACGAGCTTAGAAGCCCAGCCCAATCGCGCGCCATGCAGGCCGCAAAGTGGGCGCGCTCGATCCCTAAATGGCGGAGCACCAGAACAATTCTGTCTTCTGTCCGCAATGTCTTCGCGGTCATCTCAATTCCTGTCTGCGCTTCGATCCCGCGCGTTTGACTGCGCGCCTCCGCGTCAAGTTGGCGCAACGAGGCCACATCATATGCAACTCATACTACGAGTGAGTCGTATCTTTCTATAGCGGGTTATTTGCTGAAGATTTAACGGGTGGTGTATTGGATTGAGCGCGTCGCTTGCGATATGAATCGAGCGCGGATATAGGATAAATTTGCCACCACGGAGTCCATCATCGAGTGACTAGCGGGAGCGGCGCAAAATCTCCCTTAGACGTCCGGCCCTGTGTTAACCTTTCGGTCGGAAAGAGATTGGTTTCACCATGAAAGCAGAATTGCCCCACGGATATTGGAACCCCAAGATTGAACTCTTGCCGCGCAGCGGCCTGAAAGCGCTGCAGCTTAAGCGATTGCGTCACACGATTCGATACGCCTGGAACGCATCTCCTTTTTATCGTCATTTGATGGAAAGCCATGGTTTGTCTCCCGACAGTATAACCAGCCTGGAAGACTTCCGTGCCCGATTCCCGATTATTCGAAGAGGAGATCTGAATCAGGACCAGAGCAATAATCCTCCCTACGGAACACGCCTGACGCGGCAAGCGGAGCGCGCCTTGAGATATCACACCACCTCGGGTACCACTGGCAACCCTCCGGTCAAGGCCTTCGATACGGAAAGGGACTGGCTGTGGGGAGGCGATGCCTGGGCCACGAGCCTGTACAACTTCGGCGTAAGGCTCGAGGATGTGGTGATGGTGGCTTTCGGGTACGGTTCCTTTATTGGATTTTGGGGCGCTCACTATGGTTTTGAGAAGATCGGTTGCCGGGTACACCCAACCGGAGCAGTGGATACGAAAACCAGGATTCAATTGCTTCTCGACCTTGGCATCACCGTCCTCTGCTGCACTCCCTCTTACGCCATCAGGATGCTGCATGTTGCCAAAGAAGAGGGGACGGACCTGGCCAGAGACTCCCGCGTCAATAAAATCGTGGTGGCCGGCGAGCCCGGCGCCTGTATCCCAGCCACAAGGAGGATGATCGAGAGCGGGTTTGACGCTCACCTCGGCGATTTCATGGGGACCACGGAGACCGCAGGCATGATGGCGTCATCATGCTCGAGGCTGCCGACCAGCCTGCATATTAACGAAGACCGCTTTCTGACCGAGGTCGTGGACCCCGTGACACTCAAATCCGTTGGTTATGGAACCCAGGGAATGATGGTGGTCACGCCGCTCATCAAGGAGGCAATGCCGCTCATCCGCTATGCGACCAACGACATCGTTATCCTGGACCCTCATGATAGTTGCGACTGCGGACGCGTGTTTGATCTCTTCAGAGGCGGTATTTTGGGGCGCTACGATGACATGGTCAAAGTGCGAGGCGTTCAACTCACGCCGCAGATGGTGGAGGAGATCATGAGAGGATTTGCCGAGGTGGAGGAATTTTTTACCACCGTCGAAAATCGGCAGGGTCTGGACAGTCTCGTCATCAAGTTCGAACTCCGCAAAGAGTCAGCGTTGTCCTTAGCCGAAGAAATGAAGCTGAGGATCAAAGAAGAATTCAAAAAAAAGATTGGTTTGACGCCGGAAGTTGAGGCGGCGCCGGCAAATTCACTGCCTCGTTTTGAATTGAAGTCCAGGCGCTTCAAGGACCAGCGGGCTCAGCACTGAGGTGGGTGATGGCAAAGGACGATCAAATTTCTCCGGAAGACGAACAGAAACTCCTTGCGGCGTACAAAATCCTGGAGGAGTATTCTGAGTCTCGGATCCCGGTATTGCGCTTCAATTGTAGAAAAGCCAAAAACGAGCTTTGGCAGGCGCTTTTCGAACTCGATCTGATACTTTAGATATCAACTGTAGCCTTGCATGCACACGGGGTATTCCGAGAGTAGACATGAGTCGCTCCAGCTTGAGTTGCGGAGGGGCAAGGGAAAGCGGCGGCCGCGAGGGCCGTGAAGCGCAATGCTCCGCGATGCTCGCGATAGGCGTCCCTATCGTCCACGATTTGCGCCACAAAGCATTCGGTTCTGTCAATCTCCCTTCTTCGGGAAGTTATAGCAACGGGCGAAAAACAGCATCTAACCCACTTAAAGAAAGGACAATCTAAATGGCCAAACTCAAGCTGACCATTGCCTGCGGCAACTACGATCGAACTCGGCCCATCATTGACGGCAGGGTCCAGCCCGAAGGCATCGAGCTCAATTACTTGATTGTAGGTCCGGGAGAAATATTCTGGCGCATGCTCAACAACGAGGAGTTTGATGCATCGGAAATGTCGCTGTCAACCTATACTATCTTGCGTTCCCGAGGCGACGAACGTTTCACCGCCTTGCCCATTTTTCCTTCACGCACTTTTCGCCACTACTGCATCTACGTTCACGCGGGTGCCGGCATAGAAAAACCCCAGGACCTGCGCGGCAAGCGCTTCGGCGTCGGAGATTACCAGATGACTGCGGCTATTTGGGTCAGGGGCCTGCTTCGCCATGAGTATCAAATTGCGCCGGAGGAACTTCGCTGGATCGTCGGGGCGCCGGTTCAACCCGGGATCGAGCTCCCGGCCAATATGCCCATTGAATACATCACTCCGGGGCAGTCGTTGGAACAGATGCTGGAGGCGGGCGAGGTCGATGCGCTCATGTCCGTCGTGCTGCCGCGAGCCTTCCGCGGTGGGAGCCCTCACGTAAAGCGACTGTTTCCAAACTACCGCGAGGTGGAGGCCGACTATTATCGTCGCACGAAGATTTTCCCAATCATGCACACGTTTGTCGTCAAGAGCGAACTCCTCAAGCAAGAACCGTGGGTTGCGATGAGCCTCTACAAGGCTTTTGTGCAGGCGAGGGATCTGAACTATCGCGAGATGTACGACACGAACGCTTTGCGTACGAGTCTTCCATGGTTGATCGACGAAATTGAAACATCGCGCCGCATTTTTGGCGCGGAGATCTGGGACTATTCAATTGAGGGCAGTCGACCTACGCTCGAGGCCCTGGTCCAGTACCTGGAAGAACAGGGATTGACACGCCGTCGCATGAGTGTCGACGAGCTGTTTGCCCCTAGTATTCGACCGGAGCTAATACACTACCTCAAAGCTACGGGAGAAGATTGAACGGGCATGGAGGGAG
>JBFJTQ010000310.1:0-4670 GCA_041625275.1 Binatia bacterium
ACTTGCGCAATCGGTCCCAGTCGTACTTCTCCTCGCAGAGCTCGTTTGACTTTTGTGTGTACGCGACCTCCCTGGGCTATCTTGACTTTTGCCTGGCACAGTACACGATCTCTGATACGAGGGCATTTTCCAAATCGGGATAGAATGGGCCCAGAATCGTTTGCATGACTGTGTATTACACTTAGAGGCGACGATTTTGAACTGTTGGCCCAATATGAAATAAGGCATTGTGATTCGCAAGCAGAACTTGGGCGCTGGTGTCCCGCAACTGAAACCCGTGTAGAAAATCACTGCTTACGGTCAAGCCTTCCGATGTTGGTTCGAAAAACTGACATCATGCTACCCCGCGTCAGCCATGAAGTTGCAAATTGAAACACAAAAGACTAAACAAAGAACCAATCACCATGCGACTTCTCGTGAGATTTAGAATCACCTTCACGTTATTTCTCGTCTTTACTTTCCTTCACGAACCGGCCACGACTCTAGCCCAGCGCACCGCTGCCGGGCTCGTTGTCTCGGACAATCCGCTGGCGACGCAGGCCGGCATGGAGATTCTTAATCGCGGCGGCAATGCGGTCGATGCGGCTGTGGCGACAGCTTTTGCGCTGGCGGTCGTAGATCCCGCTTCCTCTGGTTTGGGAGGCGGTGGATTTATGGTGATCTACAATTCCAAAGGACGCCGGGCGCACGCTCTCGATTTTCGCGAGACGGCACCGGAGGCGGCGCGCAGCGATCTCTATTTGCGCAGCGGGAAAGCCGCTCCATCCCTGAGTTTGACGGGAGCGCTGGCGGTGGCGGTTCCGGGGCAAGTCGCAGGGTTGCTTGAAGCCTTCAAGCGCCACGGGAGCATGCCCCTGCCGCTGCTGCTGATCCCCGCCATTCGCTACGCTGCTGAAGGGTTTCCCCTGGATGCGACTCTGCGCCACGTCATTGAGCGACAGCTTGCGACGATGAGGAAGTTTCCGGAGTTGGGGCGTGTCTTTCTACGGAAAAACGAGGTTCCAGCTCAGGGCGAAATCATTCGCCAGCCGGAGTTGGCCGAGACCCTCAAGGCCGTGTCTCAAGATGGGCTAGACGTGTTCTATCAAGGTTGGATCGCTCAGGCGATCGTCGAGACCGTGAAGAAAGAAGGCGGTGTTCTCGGCCTTGACGATTTGAAAAATTACAGGGCGGTGTGGCGGGAGCCGCTGCTCGGCAATTATCGCAAGCGGACCATCATTACGATGCCGCCGCCGAGTTCCGGCGGTGTCGCGGTGATCCAGATGCTCAACGTGCTCGAAGGCTATCAGTTAAACGGGATACCTCATAATTCCGCCACCTATCTACATCTTCTGGCAGAAGTCATGAAACATGCTTTTGCTGATCGAGCCCGTTATCTCGGGGACCCGGATTTCGTAAAAGCCCCCATCATGGAACTCACGTCGAAGGACTATGCGGTTTGGATCAGGGGGCGCATTTCCCCGGCCAAAACCCATCCCGCCAAGTATTATGGTCTAGGACAGCTGAAGGCGGAGCGAGGCGGTACGACACATTTCAGCGTGCTGGACCAGTTTGGTAATGCGGTCGCCTGCACGCTTTCCATCAACACGCGCTTCGGATCGAAAATCCTGGTTCCGCGCACGGGAATTGTCTTGAACAATGAGATGGATGATTTTTTCATTCATCAAGACGGCAACGTTTACGGCCTGGTGGGCAACGAAGCCAATGCGTTACAACCGAAAAAGCGGCCGCTGAGCAGTATGGCGCCGACGATTATTCTGGAGGGCGAGCGGCCGCAGATGGTTGTGGGCGGCGCCGGCGGTCCGCGTATTATCAGCGCCACACTTCAGACGATCCTCAATGTTCTCGACTACCGCCTGCCGGTCGAGAAGGCCGTGGCCGCGCCTCGTATTCATCACCAGTGGACGCCGGATTCTCTGAACGTGGAAGCGGAGATTCCCTCGGAGACGAAAAGGTCTTTGGAACGGAGAAAACACGCGATCAGAGAAAGGGGTGAACTTGGCAGGGTGCAGGCCATTGTGGTCAAAGGCTCGGAGGTGACCGGCGCGGCAGATCCGCGACATGAAGAAAGGGCGCCGGCGGAGTAGGGGCGTACCGCACGTTTACAGAGAGGACGGCGACGGATCGACCGGCCTGGGTCTAAGATTCCCAGCCCTCCTAGGCACCTCTCAGGCAAGCTGCTCGTATGCGTGACGACGGTGTCCGGTCTCGCAGCCCTAGTGTGGTGTCCCCAACGCTTCTTTACATTTGGTTGCTCCACAGAGGCAGACCTTCCGCCCGTGGTCAATAGGCCGATGCCTTGTAGGCCACCCCGCCAGCCCCGTCGAGTGGTTTTTCCCACGGTTGGGGCCTGACGGAACCTTTTCGTTCTTGTGCCCACGGGCTCCAGTCCCACCTCTGTGGAGCCTGAAACTGTGCCGAGGGACCGTCAAGAGACTTTTGGGACACTAAACTAGCTGACCGCTTTGTCATGCGAGTTTTTGTGGGATTGGGATTAATATCGGCCAGTTCGAGAGCGGGGAGTAGCAGGGCTTGGATCCCGCCTGCCGGAGCGACGGCGAGCCCACCATGACCACAGCGGAAGAATTGTTTTCCACAGGCCCAATATTTCTAGACCTAACCTCGCGAGGCCCCGTCCGCGTCCGCTGAGCAGCAAGCCCGAAGCCCCCGCGATCAACAGGGGGTGGCCCTTCAGCACATTCCCGACGCTCATCAAGGTTGTCCGTAAGTCCAACGAGATGCGGCAACGCCGGGATAACGCGGCGAGATCTTCCCGCTCTTGCGCGCATTGAAAGATGAGCGCCTGCTTGCGCCGGGCAAGCTCCTCTTTTCGGCTACTCACGATATGCGGCCTTCAGGCGTTCGCGATCTTTGGTTAGTTCGGCCAATGTGGCGGACAAAAGCCTCGGCCGCTGCGAGATCTTCTTGCGCAGAATCAAACCGGCCGTGAGCCCGATGCCGAGATATAACAAGGCCAGGCACCCGAGCGCATAGAGCCAGCCGCTTTCCCAGAATAGGCCTACAATAAAGATGGTAAGAAGAATAATCCCCAGGCTGAGACTAAAGTACAAAAGCATTGTGAGCAGCAAAGTCTGCTTCAGCCGCTCAAACTCCTCTTCAATCTCGACGATGGCAAGCTCGATGCGCGTGTGCAGGCCGGATGTTAGCGCTGTAAAGGATGTCTTGAGCGAGCGCAAAAACCCCTGCGAACCGCGGCTGCTCGCGTTACCGCCTGTCTCAGCCATTGTCGTCGGATTAACTGCGACGGATCAGCAGCCCGAGCACCAAACCGACACTGGCTGCGATGCCCACCGCACTCCAGGGGTTTTCCCGGACATAGTCGTCTGCGATCTCGGCGCACTCCTTTGATTTCTTAACTAAGACTTTCTCCGCTTCCGCCAGTGCCTTTTTGCCCTCGACCAAACTCTGCTCGACCTTCTGCCGCGCCACGCTCACTTTCTCCCCGGCCTGGGAGGCTGTTATTTTAAAAAGCTCCTCCGCATCACCGACTAAGGCTTTTAGGTCATTGACGAGTTTTTCCGTTGCCGCCTCACTCATAAAGCCTCCTTTACGTTACAAACAATGGCTTGTTCGCATCATAGTCAGCAATTATCGGGTATTCAAGGACCAGAAAAATTACCGTCGACGCTTTGCGCCCTCAGTTGATTCCAATTACTACCTCGTAGTATAAGCTTTATTTTCAGCGGTTTGGCAGTAAAAAGGGAGGAATCAAACATGACGTTACGGCAACGAACCCGGGTTGTGTGCATTCTTTTGATGGGTTTTCTAACGGCGCCACTTGCCTCTTGGGGGCAGACGATTCCCGATCCTAAGCTCGTTGAGGGTGCGAAAAAGGAAGGCCAGCTGGTTTACTACACGACCATGACTTTGGATCAAAGCAAACAGACGGTGGATCGGTTTGAGAAGAAGTACCCCTTTGTCAAGGTTACACTCTATCGGACGGGGGGCGGTCCGCTGTTGAATAAGATATTTACCGAATCCCGAGGGGGGCGGCATGACTGGGATGTGGTGGTCGGGAGGGGAGAAATGGTTCTTCCTCTCATGCAGAGAAAGCTGCTGGCTTCGTACCTTACTCCCGAAACCGGCATGATCGATAAAGAGCTGGTGGATAAGGAGGGTTATTGGGCGGCCTATTACGTCAACAGTTATGTGCTCGGTTGGAACACGAAACTGGTGAAGCGAGAGGATGTGCCGAAGAATTACGAAGAGCTGCTCAACCCCAAATGGAAGGGAGGGCAGATCTCGCTCGATACCGAGGCCTACGGCATGTTCGAGGGTCTCAAGGGCGTCTGGGGCAATGAGAAGACCGTCGCCTATTTCAAAAAGCTTGCCGCCATGGACCCGGTCTTGAAGCGCGGCAACACGGAAAGGGTGCAGCTCACCGTTGCCGGCGAATATCCCTTAATCATCGCCTATAACCAGACCATTCAACGAATGACTAGCCGGGGCGCTCCGATAGACTGGCTTCCTCTCGAACCGGTGGTCACCCAGGTGAATCCCGCCATGATTGGGTCCAAGGCCCCTCACCCCAACGCGGCGCGCCTATTTTATGATTTCATCCTTTCGAAAGAAGGCCAAGAAATGCTAAGAGGCTTTCAGAGGATTCCCGTGCGCAAGGACGTCGATCCGGACCGCCGTGTCGACGAACG
>JBFJTQ010000311.1:0-4665 GCA_041625275.1 Binatia bacterium
CACGGGCCTTGGAGTTGTATGGGTTTTTGACGAGAAAGCCAAAAAAGTAACCTTCCTGGGAGGGGGGCAATTGCGCACGCCTATTGGTGTCGCTGTGGACGCCAAAGGCCGGATTTTTGTTTCCGATTCACGCGCCCAGCGCGTCTATGCATACAACCAAGAAGGCAAGCAGGTGATGGTCCTCGGGCACAAAACAGGCGAACTGGCGAACCCAAGCGGTCTGGCCATCGACCTAAAAGCTAACCGTCTTTACGTCGCCAATGCCAAACTGCACCGGATCAAAGTTTACGATACCAACACCGGCAACTTTCTTTTCGACATAGGCGATCGCGGCTCAGACAAGGGAGATCTGAATTTTCCAACGAATATTTCCATAAGACACGGCAAACTCTACGTAACGGACACGGGGAATTTTCGCATTCAGCTTTTTGATCTGGACGGCAAGTTGCTGAAGACCTTTGGACGGGTGGGCGATCAGTTTGGCCAATTCGCCCGACCGAAGGGGGTTGATGCCGACAGCGAGGGTCATATCTACGTCACCGACGCAGCCTTCGACAACTTCCAGATCTTTAACGAACAAGGCCAGTTGTTGCTCTTCGTGGGAGGTAAAGGAAGCGAACCGGGAACATTTTGGCTTCCCAGCGGACTCCATATCGATGGCAAAGATCGAGTTTATGTAGCTGATCAATACAACGGTCGCATCCAGATCTTCCAATACTTGAACGAGAAAGCCGCGGCGGCACTCGCCAAAAACCCCTAACGAGTCACTTGACCGCGAGGGTCTTGAATTCACCGTGCTGCTTCGCGTCGACTCATACCCCGTAACATAGGAAACAAGACCACTTGACCTCTTTCTTGCTCTCGGTGTCTTTTATGGACATGTCGGCATAAATCATCGCCGCGGGCACGTTCGCATTGTCTACAAATTAAGCCTCTGCACCGACAACCCGAGCCAGGGAGTACTAAACGGGTCTTAACCAGATTCCCTTTTCTGCCGCACGGCACGTCATCAATATACTTCTCACGGATTGTCACATCCGAGGCCAATCATATGCCTGCGGGCTTCGGTGCGCGCGTGGCTGTCAGGCTCGACAGCGAGATATCTGAGCCAATCAGCGCACGCAAACCGAGGCCCAACGGCGCGTTCGCGCGCTAAAGCGACGTTGAAGAGCCTGGCCGGAACATCCGGGTCCAGGCGCTGCGCTTCGAGGAAATGGGAGAGGGCCTCTGAGGGGCTACCTTTTTTGAACGCGATTTCACCCAGAGTGTTATGCGCGGCGCCGTGCTTCGGATCCAGCGCCACGGCGCGCGCCGCCACGCTTGACGATTCCTCGAGCTCACCCTTATCCATCAAACAGATCGCAAGATTGTTAAGAAGATCCGTGTCGGTCGGGAAAAGCGTGAGCGCATGGCGGAACACTCCGATTGCCTCGTTTAGACGCCCAAGCTCGAAGAGCGCAGCACCGAGGTTGCGCAGTGTCTGACTGCGAACCAGGCTGCGATCCCTAAGGGCAAGCGCGATGCGGTATTCGCGCACGGCTTCATCTAAACGGCCCTGAAGTGAGAGGGCAAAGCCGAGGTTCATGTGGCCGCGGGCTTTGTTCGGGGATTTAGCGGCCACATCGCGCCATAGAGACTCCTTAGTGCGCCAGACCTTGTTACGCTCCCAGGTAAGACCCGCTAGGCCCACCCAGACAAACAAGCCAAGCGCCACCGCGATCACGTCGGCGCGCCTGCGTGCGAGGCGATGTAGGGCAGCAGCCGTCCAGGCACAACCCCCAACGACGACCCCCCAGGAGGCGAGGTATGAGCGGTGCTCGACTATCACGTCGGCAAGGGGAATAAAGCTTGAGGTAGGGCTGAGCAGCAGGAAAAACCACAACAAACCGAAGGAAGACAGCCGGGCAGCCGCGCCGACTTCCCCTTTGATGCCCTCCCTGCTCCACCACCCTAGCCCGAGAGCCGCAACGAGAATCATAACGACCGCTAAGAAGGCGCCCAGCGTGTCCCACTCGGAGAGTGACGCACTCAAGCGGAAATCGTAGTCCAGGTTCTGTCCGGCGGGCCAAAATAAAAGCCGCAAGTAGGTGAGCACCACTCGTGGCTGGGTAAAAAAATAGCTGACCACATCGACCCCGGGAACTGCAAAACCTACCGATGACGGCACGCGCATTCCGGTGAGCATCGGGGCAGCAAACGCCAGCCCTGCGGCCACAAATGGGACCAGTGCTAGAAGCTGCTGGGATAACGACCAGCCGCGCAACTCGGTTGCCTGACCAATCCTGCGCCGAAACCACATTCGGTAGAGAAGGTAAGCGGCTGGCATCGTAACTACGATAATTTTTGTTCCGAGCCCGATTAGGAAGGCGACAAAGGCGCCGCTGTAGGCGGCAGCTCTGCTCAGTCCGCGGCGCTCCTCGGCTCTGAGGAGTAGGAGAAATGCCGCCAGGTATAGGAGCGATGCCAGGCACTCGGCGCGTTGCACGATGTACGTGACCGCCTGGGTCTGCAGGGGGTGCAAGGCGAACAGACCGGCAACAGCCACTGCAATGGCTTCGGGAGTGGCGCAGCCGGCGGCGCAGGCGGCCCGGCGGGTGGCGAAATACACGAGAATGACTGTCGCCAGGTGCAGCAGAAGGTTGGTCACGTGATACCAGTACGGGTCCAGCCGAGCGGCCCGGTAGTTCAGAGCGAAGGTTAGATCAGTAACCGGCCGTTGCACCGTGAGGTACATGGCGGCGAAATCCGCTGGCAAGAAAGCGCCCAGGTCCTTGATGCGCGCATTCGTAACAATGGCGTGTTCGTCGTCGAACTGAAACTCCCCGTTAAGCGCGCCCGCATAGGCGAGCCAGGAGAGCGCGCATGCGAACACCAGTCCGCCGATGGCGGCGTAACGGTGCCGCCATCGCAAGAAGCGAACTTTTGGCTTTGCGTCTATGTCATTCATCCTCACCGTCCGTCGGCACAGGTCGGAAATCAGAGATCAGAGTTTGCTCCGCACGCGCCACATAGGGCCACTTCCCAGGAGACTAATAGCACCTTTGCAGTTTTAGCCAAAAATCTGTGGTCGCCGTTCGAGCGACGTTGAGATCGCCCGGAGTTTTTTCAAAGGCCTGTGAACAAGATCATGTCGAGTTCGAAACGACGGTGAATTGGCCAATCAGCAAAACACCTACCACATAGTTGATTCCTGCCACAGCGGCTAGAGGCAAGGTGATGCTGTCGCAAACGCGTCTCTCGGTAGAAAACAACACGTGTTATCCACAATGTCTTTCGCCACAGTTAGTGAATTATCACGTAGTGGCCGCACCCCGGAACGGTTGGGGCGTTCACTCATTACCGGGGAGTTATTCGGGCAAGCAGGGAATCCCATGGCTACGTTAATCGTGTCCATGCCGACTCTTGCTTGAATCACCTACAAGAGGCACTCAGAGCAAATTTCTAAGCCCGTCTTCTGCGCTCAATGCGGTCCTTAATCCTCCTATACTCGCTTGGATAGCGAAAGATCGCCCAAAAGGCCGATGCTCTCTCATGATCCGCTTATTACAACCCCGATCAAGATGTCGGAAAACATGAAAAATCATGACTCTTTGACTCTTGTTACTAGTCCGAATCCGCACACTGTGCGAAAAGGGCACATTATGGACTTGCTCGAATAACTGACGAATCGTTTTCCGTTCGCTCGCTTTTGCTTGACATAACAGCAATTTAGCTACGCCTCCCGGTCCAAAACTCCGGCTGGCAAGTGTTTTGATATAGACAGTGGCAACGACGGAACAACTGCACATGGGCAATATTAAACAACTTGAATGGAGGGAGATGAATATGAAGGGACTGAAAACGATTGCCGCGATCTTTGCTGCTATGGGCCTGCTGGCTTATTCTGCTACGGCTCAAGCACAGGTGGGGGGAATCGCGACCACAAAACATAACCTGTCCACGACTGGAACAGGCAGTATAAAGACTGATGGCACCACCGAGATTTGTGTTTTCTGTCATACACCGCACGGCGCAGACACAGGAGTCGCGGCTCCATTATGGAACCGGGCGCAGACCACCGCCACGTTCCAGGTTTACAGCAGCTCGAGTCTGGATGCTCAACCGACCCAACCTACCGGCACCTCCCTGGCATGTCTTTCGTGTCATGATGGGACAGTCGCGTTCGACGCGATAAGAAATCTACCCGGATCTGGCGGATTTACCGACACTCCAAGCGCGGATGGGGTTACGACCTGGACCTTTACGAATGCCCCCACTAAAAAGATGCCCGCTGGAATCATCGCGAACATCGGCACCGACCTGAGGAATGACCACCCGATTTCGATGGTTTACGCAGACGCGAGGAGCCCAAGCTCTACGAGCCCAGTCCAAACAGCCGGTTTCCGAGCCGTCGTCACGACCGGCAATAAGAAGTGCGTTGGCGGTACTGATTGCAACGATGTAAACGCCCTGCCGCTTTCAAGCGCGACCATTGGCGGACCGGCGGACTTTGTGCAGTGCACGTCATGCCATGATCCGCACCGTTCGGACACGCCCACCTTCTTGCGCAAATCCAACGATGGTTCGGCACTGTGCCTGACCTGCCACGTGAAGGATGGCTAAACATCCAGGCGTGCGATGGAAGAGGGGGAGAGATCTCTCCCCCTCTTCCATCGCACGCCTGGA
>JBFJTQ010000312.1:0-4639 GCA_041625275.1 Binatia bacterium
CAGCGGGTTGCGGCTGCGATCCAGCGACTTCTGTTGACTCCGTCATGGCTACAGAGCCAGGGGAGCGCCGATGACCGCGGTGGGGGCTACGCGGTTGCCAGTGGAGATATCGATCTCTCGCATTCCTCTTTATTCTCCACGTTGCCGGTCCAGCTTGACGCCGAACAGATCAAGGCCGCACGGCAGGCCCTGCGGCAGAAAGTCTTTGTGATTACCGGCGGGCCGGGAACGGGAAAAACGACGCTGTTGATGTCGATGCTGGCGATTCTTCACCGGTTGAAAGTCTCGTTTGCCCTCGCCGCGCCGACGGGACGCGCGGCCAAGCGGATGGCGGAGACGGCGGGCGAGGAAGCGATGACCCTTCACCGCCTGCTCGAATACAACCCGCGCGAAGGCACCTTTCAGCGCGACGAAGACAATCCGCTGAAAGTGGACGTGGTCGTCGTCGACGAAGCCTCGATGGTCGATCTTGTGCTCATGGATCATCTCCTCAGCGCACTCGATCCTCATACGCACCTGATCCTGGTGGGGGATGTGGACCAGCTCCCTTCGGTTGGACCGGGGAACGTGCTCAAGGATCTCATTGACTCCGGCGCCGTTGCGGTGTCCGTGCTGAGACGCATTTTCCGCCAAAAACAGGAGAGCCTCATCGTCGTCAATGCCCACAATATTCTCCGGGGTCAATCCCTCGAGTTCGCCGACGCCCGTGAGCGACGCGACTTCGATTTTCTGCCCCGCGAAGGCGAAGAGGAGATACTGGAGACCGTCAAAAAGCTTATCGTAGAGGGAATACCCAAGAGGCTTCAGTGGACACCGGAACAGGTGGTCCAGTCGGTTCAGGTTCTGACCCCAATGCATCGTGGTGCGCTGGGGACCATACAACTAAATCGCGAGCTGCAACAGCTTCTCAATCCGGAGGGTCTAGCGTTGGAAAGAGGCGGTTTCCTGTTCCGCGTACGCGATAAAGTCATGCAACTGCGCAACAACTACGAGAAAGGAGTGTTCAACGGCGACCTGGGTCGCATCGTCAGCCTCGACAAGGAAGAGGGGCGGGTGCGAGTGGACTTTGATGAGAAACTGATCGACTATGAGTGGGATGAGGTGGATGAATTGAGTCTGGCTTACGCGACCTCGATTCACAAAAGCCAGGGGAGCGAATATCCCGTCGTGGTCATTCCGCTCCACACGTCGCACTATATGATGCTCTACAGGAGCATTCTCTACACTGCCGTGACGCGCGGGAAGAGACTGGTCCTCGTCGTTGGGAGCAGGAAGGCGCTGGCCATGGCGATCCGCAATTTCCGCGTCGAGAAGAGGAATACCGGACTGAAGGAAAAACTGGCGGGAACAGCCGCCTCGGATCGCACGACAATTCTAACTTAAGCTGAAAAGCCGGCCGAGGTTCCTGTCGGTATGGCTGATTCCTAGTTTCTTCAAACACGCCCACAGCGTCGCTTGGTTGCTTGTAATGATGGGCTTGCCGAGATCGCTCTCCAGAACTTTAATGGCTTCGATCGTGTGCGTGTTGGTGCAGCTCAAGAGATAGCCGTCGGCTTCGGGGCGGCTGTTTTGCTTGACCACTTCGACCCAGCGCTCGGGTGTCACGGTGATGTAGTCGTCGCTATCAAGCGCCAGTCCCAGCTCGTGGACGACCTGATAGCCGGCCTCGTGAAGATACCTGACTTGATGCTCGTTGGTCTGTTTGACATAGGGGGTAAGAAGGACGAGCTTCTTGATGCCGAAATGGTCGAGAGCCGCGGTGATGGCCTGAGCCGTCGTCATGGTAAAACAGCCGCTGGCGTCGCGAATGGTCTCCACCAAAGCGGCCTCGCCGGCAAGCCCATGTTCCATGGAGTTTGCGGTGCAGTGAAAAACGATGACCTGCGGTTTCGTGTCTGACAGCGCCCCCGCAACTTCCGCCAGGGCAGGCTTCAGTTCCTTCAACGATGTGCGCCACTTCCCGGTCATGCGCATGCGGGAGAAATGAACTCCCACGCCCGCCGGCGTGTAACGGTGAAATTGCGGTTCCGCCAAACGGTTGCTGGAAGGTATGATGAGCCCGATGCGTTGTTTTTGTCCGTCCATATACGACACCCCTTGTGGATTTTCTTCGACTCTGATTGCTTTCGACAAGTATTCGACCAACTCAACACCAGTTGTCAAGGCAAAATTTCGCGGCGAATAACCCTTGCAAATTGCAGCGATCTTTAGTAAATCCCGGCACGTAATAGGCGAGTTATGGGGTAGTTCCTTCCGATAGCTTAGCGCCTTCGTCTAGCACCCTCGTCAGCAAACGTCACGTTCTGCTGGAGCCGGACCGTTTAAGTTCAAAATACCTGCTCATTGCTCTGACCGCCGTCATGATCGGCGCTCGGCCTTTCCTGGCGTTGGCGGACGGGTTTCGCAACCCGTTTCAAAGCGTGGCCGCGATGGCGCAAGGCAACGCGTTCGCGGCCCAGGCCGATGACGCGTCGGCGGTATTCTACAATCCCACCATCAATGGGCCATACCGAACCGTTAATCAGGCATTGGTGTTAAGTTTTCGCGTTGGGTCTTAGATTTAGGGATATGATCACTTTCTTCACCACAGCCCGTGTCCCGAATGACGTGAGACGCACTTCCGGGAAGTTACGACCATCACAGAGAGCTAATGTCGCAGAGAAGTTTAGTTGGATTTTAAAGCTCCGTAGTGATTCATGACACTAGCCAAAATAACGCGACCAACTTTGATAGCAACGGTCGCCAGGCCGCGGCTGTTCCGCCAGCTCGACCGTGCCGGTCGCCGGCCCGTAACCTGGGTATGGGCGCCGCCGGGAGCCGGCAAGACCACGCTGGTTGCGAGCTATGTCGCTTATCGAAAGGTGCGTCACCTCTGGTATCAGATTGACCGCAGCGACAACGTCATTGCCACCTTCTTTTATTATCTCGGCCAGGCAGCGCCGCAAAGACGCCGGCCGCTGGCGCTGTTGAAGGCGCTTATCGCATTCGGCGGCCAGGACGTGGCGGAAGAAAGGCTGCTTGAAGCCCTTTGGCCGCACGCGGATGTGAGGTCGGCTCGCTTTTCTCTAACCAGCGCCATTTATCGCCAGCGTCGTTTGCTCGAATGCGACAAAGCGATCGTGCGCAGGGAGGGCAAAGTGAGCATTAGTGCCGAGCATGCCTGGGTGGATCTATGGGCGCTGGAGGGGCTGCTCGACCGCATCGAAGGAGCCTTAAGTTCGGCCGCTGGCAAAAAATCGGCCGCAAGAGAGACGGTCCAGTGGATAAAGTGGGCGGGAGCAATACACCGCGGCGCGTTTCTGGGCGGAGAGACAGAATCGCGCTGGGCCGCGCCGGTCGCCGAGCAGATCCGGCGCCGTTTGTTAAGACAGTTTGTGCGCGCGGGCCGGCTCTGCGAGCAGCTCGAGGAATGGGAAGATGCCATTGGGTACTACGAAAGAGGTTTTGCGATCGATCCCTGCGCGGAGGACGTTTGCCGCTGCCTCATTAAAGCCTATTACCGTCTTGGCCGCCGGATCGACGCTTTTACGGTTTACAATCACTGCCGGCAAGCGCTTGAGGCTCGGCTTGGCGTAGCGCCAACGGCAAAGACTCGAGCATGGCTCAAGAAACTGACAAGAAATGGGGTCAAGTATCGAGTTGAATAGTTGTAACCTGCTGTATTAGGTGTCAATCACGCAACGGGCTCAGACACGAATTTCTTGACAATCTTTCTTTCGTCCATTTTGCTCTGAACCTTTTTAAAAGTCTGATCGAAGCTCTTTTTTTTGCGTCTTCGCACGCACAGGGAAGAGTCTTACAGAACATGTCAGGCTTTGCGTGTTCGCTGTTCCGACTTTGGTGTTAGACCTTGTAGTGATACGGGATGCGTTCACCTGCGGAAAACGGCGTCCTCGCGTTCGCGGGAGCACAGCACTTCGCCGCGTCGAAGATGGCAAACGGCTTTTGCCGGGCAGTATGACAAGGCGGGACAGAGAATGGTTTACTCTCCCAGCTTGTAAAACCGTCGTGCGTTGCCGTGCAGAAAGGCCGCTTTGTCGGCGGCGCTGATCTCGGCATTTTCGAGGAACTCGCCGATCTCGTGTTTGCAGTACTCGTTGTTGACTTCGTGAGGATAATCGGACGAGAAGACGAAGGGTTTATTCCCGACGCGGCGAATGGCATGCGCGATATCCGGTTCCTCGCCTTCGCAGCCGACGAAAATCCTGCCGGCGTCAATATGGCGCTGCACGTAGTCGCAGACTTTTTCTTTCGGCTTGAGGTCGAGAAAACGTTTGCGCGGGTCGTGTTGAATATGGGTCTCCCACGAACGGTCGAAGCGCTCCAGGCACATGAGGAGCCAGGCGACGCCGCCCTCCATGAAGCCGAACTTCGCATTCGGATACTTGTCGAAGACGCCGTTAAACACGATGCCCGCAAAAGAGATCATCTGTCCGAACGGATGGCCCAGCGCATGCACCGGCGCATAGGGGGTTAAGTCGTCGAGGCCCATATTCTCGTGGGCGCCGCCGTGGACGGCGATGGCGCAGCCGAGCCTGTCGGCCTCCTCGTAGATCGGCCAGTAGCGCGGATCGCCGAGATTTGACTGGATGCCGGTGGACGGCAGCATGGCGCCGCACATGCCGAGCTCTCCGACGAC
>JBFJTQ010000313.1:0-4634 GCA_041625275.1 Binatia bacterium
GGTCCTCGCGCATGGAAGAGAACGCCTCGACGATGGCTTGGACGCGCTGGCGGAAGCGCGGGCCGGTGAGGTACTGGTAAACCATCTCCATCTTGGTTTGCTGGCCTTCGGATGCCTGGCGCGCGGAGGCGACTTCGATAAGCGTGTTGCGCAGCGTGATCGCGATCGGCAGGAGCACGCGCGGGTGGGCCACCCATACGCCTTCGACGAGATCAAATGTCTCCACGTCTTTGGGAAGCGCCTGGCTGATGATAATGGCGATCTCGGCCTTCGCCGCGCGCTGGTCCTCACGCAGCTTTGGAAGCCAGGCGTCGCTCCAGTTCTTGGTCCTTTTTGACTCCCAGAGGATCGTTCCGCACGGCTGGCCGAGGGGACCCACAACTCGCTGCAGGACATCGCCGCCAAATTCGCCCTTGGGCACCGGCTGGATCTGGTCGCGAGGAAATCTGGCGGATAACAATGCCTCCAGCTCAAGTTCCTGAACCTCTCCTTGAAGTTGCTGCGAACCCTGCTCGGCCCTGCGTTTGAGCTCTTCGATCTGCTTTTGCATGGAAGTGATGGTCTGGTCTTTCTCCAGCACTTTCAGTTTTAACTCCTCCTCCGCCTCTTTCTTGGCCTTTTCGCGCGCGGCCGCCAAATCGGCCTGGACTCGTTTTTCGACGGTCAAATCCAGCTCGCGCCTGGCGTCGTCGAGCTCCCGCTGCTTGCGGATCAGCTCGGCTTGCGCTTTTTGAGCTTCGGCCAGCTTCGTATCCCGTTGTTTCAGTATTTCCTGCAGATCGTCGATTTCTTTAGCTTTCTGGTCGAGGTCACTGCCAATGGCCAGTCTGACTTTCTTTGCCTCCTCCGCGGCGATCTTTGCCCGCTCCTGCTGCAGCTTCTGGGCCACCTGCTCATCCAGAGTGTCTTTGGCTTTCTGCAGGCTCGCCTCGCGGTCATGAATCATCTTTTCGCGCCTGGCGATGTCGGCGTCCTTTTGCACGAGCCTCTGCTCGTAATCCCGCCGCACGGATTCAAGCAGGGGGGCGGCGAGGGATTCGGTCAATTTAATTTCAGTTTTGCATTGGGGGCAAACGACGGTCGGTTCTGTCATCGCTTTCTCCTCCGGTGAAACTCTGCAATAGCCGTTGGCGGCGCTGGTTCGTGTCGGCGAAAATCTTAGCTAAATTGGCTAGGTCTGCCAAGTGAAGTTGCAAAACAAAAAACTGGACATAGCGGCGGCTTCCGGTTTAAAAACAAAAGATGCCTTTTAATCAGTTAGAGAAAAAGAGTGAGTTGAATGGAGGAAGTTAGATGACGCAGGTTGTCGGAAGACCAACGCCGAGGGTGGACGGTGAGCTAAAGGTCACGGGAAAGGCGCGCTACAGCGCCGATGTCAACTTGCTGGGAACGCTTTGGGGCAAGGTTTTGAGAAGCCCGATCCCTTACGGGCGAATTAATAGCGTTGACACGAGCAAAGCATGGCAGGTGCCGGGCGTAAAAATGGTAATCGCCGGACGGGACGTCACGGGACTGAGAATCGGACGTTGCATCTACGACACTCCGGTGCTGGCGGACGGCGTGGTCAGATTCATCGGCGAGAAAGTCGCCGCCGTGGCGGCGACGACGGAGGAGGCGGCGGAGCAGGCGCTGGATTTGATTGACGTGGAATACGAGGAAATGGAGCCGCTTCTGGATCCCCTGGAAGCCATGAAACCCGAAGCACCGGTGCTCCATCCCGACCTGCTTTCCTACAAGGGGTTGCCCGTTCCAGTCGAAACAGCCAGCAATGTGTTTGCTTATCTGAAGTGGGGCAAAGGGAGCGTCGAGGCCGGTTTTCGCGCGGCCGATATCATTGTCGAAAATACTTTTACGACGCAAGTTACCCACCAGGCCTACCTGGAACCGCACGCATGCGTCGTCAAGGCGGACCCCTCCGGCGGCGCGGAAATCTGGTGCTGCAGCAAGACGCCCTTCGCGGTGCGCCGGCAGCTCTCCAATTGCCTGGGCATGGAGAAGGAAAAACTGGTTTTCCATCCGCTGCATATCGGCGGCGACTTCGGCGGGAAAGGCGGATTCATGGATGTCCCCGTCTGCTATTTCCTGTCGCTCAAAAGCGGTCAGCCGGTGAAGATGATCATGGCTTATTCCGAAGAGCTGACGGCCGGTAATCCGCGCCATGCCTCGATCATTAAGGTAAGGACCGGAGTGACCAATGACGGGACCATCGTCGCGCACCACATGGATTTTGTTTTTGACAGCGGTGCGTATGGCTCGATGAAGCCCGCGGGTTATCTGATCGGGCCTTCTATATGCGCCGGCCCGTATAAGATCGCTAACTGCCTCATCGAAGAAAAAATGGTCTACACCAACAAAGTGCCCTGCGGCCATATGCGAGCGCCGGGGGACCCGCAGGGGTTCTTCGCCAACGAGAGCCAATTGGATATCGTCGCGCGCAAACTCGGTATGGATCCGGCGAAGTTCAAACGAAAGAATCTGCTTCGAGACGGCGAGGTGTCGCCCATCGGCGTTCACGTTGCTCACATCAGAGGCGTGGAGGCACTGGAAAAAGCCATCGAGCTTTCCGATTACGGCAAGCCAAAAGGGAAAAACGTCGGCCGAGGCCTGGCCTTCTCCGAATGGTCTCCAGGCGGCGGCGAAGGCAACGTTTTCGTCAAGATCGATGTCGAGGGGAGGGTGAGGGTTTCCTCACCGGTCGTGGATCAGGGCGCCGGCGTTCTCACCGTCATTGTGGAGGTCGTGGGCGAGGAACTCAAGCTGCCCGCAGACAAGATCGAACTGGAACAGCTCGACAGCAGCACGGTGCCGAGCGACGGCGGCGTCGGCGGCAGCCGAGCTACGCGGGTCTATGGCAATGCCGCCTGCGAGGCTGGAGCGAAGGCCCGACAAGAGCTGTTTGCCGCGGCAGCGGAGCAACTCGGGGTTGATCCGAGGGAGTTCGAACTTGGGGACGGTTGCGTGATGCATACGCGAACGATGCAGCGCATGAGCTACGCGGATGTGGTCAAAGCCAGAGGCGCGGAAATTTACGTCAGCGGTTATTACAAAAGCGCGGAGAAATCCCACGATGCCTCCGTGGCGGCGCAGATTGCCGAAGTCCAGGTCGATCCCGAGACCGGACAGGTGATATTGAGAAAAATGACCTCGGCGCACACGACCGGCAGAGTGATCAACCCGCTCATGCACCAGGGCCAGATCGACGGCGGCGTCGTGTTTGGCCTGGGCTACGCGCTGACGGAGCAAATTCTCTTTGACGGCGGCAGGGTCGTCACGTCCCATATGGGCGACTTCAAAATTCCCTGCATCCGAGATGTCCCACCGCTCGGGAGCGCCGTCCTGGAAATCGTGCCGCAGGGTCCTGGGCCTTATAAAAGCCTTGCCATCGGCGAGGTGGCAAATGTTCCGACTGCGGCTGCCGTGGCCAACGCCGTCGCCGATGCCTGCGGCGTCAGGATCACGGACTTGCCGGTCACGGCCGAGAAGGTTTTTACAGCGCTGAAAGAAAAAAAGAAGTAAGGGTCGCCACTGGAGCCTTGGCGCGCCGAATGAGCCAGCGCCGTTGGGATATGTTTCACTGCGCCTGGACACCAACGCTGGCAGCGCTCGGCGGTTTCGACTTGGAAGCCGCGGAATCGCCGACCGGGGCTGTCGTCGGCATTGGTGTCGGCGCCTTCAAAAACAGAGCCATGACAATCAGCCCAACATGAATGGCTGCAATAATGAAGAACAAGTCCTGGTATGCGCGCGTCAGAGCATGGTTGACGAGGGCATGAGCCAAAAGCGACTGGGCCCGACTTTCAATGGCGCTGCCAAACTGACCCGCCTGAATAAGAAGGGAGTGGATCTGCGAAAGGGCTTCGAGGCGCTCGCTTGCGGCAAACCGCGCTCCTTGAAGCGGAGGGATGGAGTAGAGGTTGAAATAGCTGAAGCGTTCCAGGAGGAAACTCAAAACCCCGATGCTGAATGCTTCTCCAAGGCCGCGCGTCATGCCAATGATTCCGCTTCCCATCCGAGCCCGACCCTCCGGTAATGCGCCGAGGGCAACCGTGTTTAGAGGCGCATTTAATGTCGATTGGCCGACGCTCTTTAAGCACAAGAAGAAAAAAATCAGCGCCATGCTGCTCCAGAGAGACATCGTGGACATCCCGTAAATCGCAAATACGAGGATGGCGAAACCGACGATGATCGGCAAACGCGGGCCCAGGCGATCCGACAGGCTTCCCGCTAGAGGGGACCAGATTCCTGTGATGACGGCACCGGGGAGAAGAAAAATGCCCGCCTGAGTCGGGCTGTAGTTCAGCGCCTTTTGGAGAAACAGGGCGACGAGAAAATTGGCACCGCGAAAGCCAAACACGCGGAAGAATATCAAGAGGTTCGCCAGGCTAAAGTTCAGGTCGCGAAAATAGCGCAATTCCAGGAATGCATGTTTCACGTTGAGTTCGATTGTGACAAAAAGGACGAAGAGTACCGCTGAGGAGGTAAAAAGCCCGACAATCAACCGGCTGCCCCAGCCTTCTTCCTGGCCCATGTTCAGAGCCAGAAGCAGCGTAACCATTGCGCCTGTCATGGTGAGAAGACCGAATCCATCCAACGGCGCGGCAGCCCCTTTCCATTTTACCGGCGGGAGGAGGTAA
>JBFJTQ010000314.1:0-4626 GCA_041625275.1 Binatia bacterium
CAATAAATGATGGACACATCTAGAGTACCAAAATGAGTGAAAGGGCAGTTAAAAAAAGGAGTAACAACACTTATGGATGGAACAACAAAAAAACAAATCGAAACAGACATTTCTCAAAATAAAGTCATGCTTTACATGAAAGGGACGCCTGAATTTCCCCAGTGCGGCTTTTCCGCTCACACAGTTGAGATTCTCAAGTCCTACGGCATCCCCTTTGCTACCGAAGACGTGTTAGCCGACCCGGCGGTGCGGGACGGCATCAAGCAGTATACGCGGTGGCCCACCATCCCGCAGGTGTTCATCGACGGCAAATTCATCGGCGGCTGTGATATTCTGCACGAACTCCACGAACGGGGGGAACTCAAGCCCATTCTGAAAGCTGCCTTTGGCGAGAGCGACTGAGCGAACGCATTGATTCAAGGACCCGCGTAAAGGATGTCGACGTCAGCTTGTGTAGGGCCGCGGCGAGTGTAACGCAAATTCAATCTGGACCCGTTGGGCCAGCGCGTCTAGTGCAAATGGGGCTGGTGGTGCTTGGGCTCGTTCTGGTAGCGGGAGTGCTATCGTGCTCAACGCTGGAAGTATACCAGCAAGGACAAGCGAGCTACGATGGCGGCGTGGCTCTCTTCAACCAGGGGGATTTCAAAGAAGCGATCCCTTATTTTCAGCGGGCGACGGAAGAAAATCCCAATTTTGCTCTAGCCTATCTTTACCTCGGGCGCTCCTATCTTAGTCTGCGTCGGTGGCGTGAAGCTCTACAGCCGCTGCGCACGGCTCATCGGCTTGCGCCGGAGGAGACCAAGGATCAGGTATTTGAGCTGATGATGGATGCCTTTTTTGCAGCGGCGCTCGGCCCCAACGGAACTGAACGCCAAGGTTCAACCTCTGATTTCCTTAAGAACCGTCCGTAGCTTAAAGAGTTTGCAGGAAACCCCGCTGTTCCGCGTCTAATCTAAAAGGCGCTAATCATTTACATAGGAGGAAGAGGCATATGTTGCGAATCATCATGTTCCTCGCGGTCTTTTTCGTTCCCGCGAATCCTGCCTGGGCGCAGTTCGATCAAATTCTAAAAGGACTTGGCGGCGTGCTCAAAGGCGGCGATGAACTGAGCGATGTCAAGATCGGATCAGGTCTTCAAGAGGCGCTTAAAATCGGGACCGAAAACGCGGTATTGCAGACAGGTCAGACCGACGGTTTTTTCGGCAACAAGCTGATCAAGATTCTGATGCCCAAGACGCTGCAAAGAATCGAACAACCG
Source organism: Binatia bacterium (assembly GCA_041625275.1). Classification (GTDB taxonomy): domain Bacteria; phylum Desulfobacterota; class Binatia; order UBA9968; family UBA9968; genus JBFJNS01. The sequence goes on from JBFJTQ010000314.1 coordinate 1,259, forward strand.
CTGCGACTGGTGGGCTATGGGCCGCAGATCGATGAGTTTGTTTTGGGCATGAACCGTGCGGCGGAAAGGGCAGTGCCGTTTGCGAAGCAAATCTTTTGGGATGCCATCGGGCAGATGACCTTCGACGATGCGAGAAAAATCCTCAGCGGGGGAGATACCGCGGCAACGGATTATTTCAAGGACAAAACGTCGAGCAAGTTGCACACGGCGTTTCGACCGTCGGTGGAGGATGTGATGAACGACGTTGGTGTGACGAGGCAGTATAACGAACTCATAGGACGTTATAAGAACATTCCGTTTGCTCAGAGTATTACGTTCGACGTGAATCAGTATGTCACCGAAAAGGCTACGGACGGCCTGTTTTTTGTTGTGGGGCAGGAGGAGAAGAAAATCCGCACCAACCCGGCGGCTCGGGTAACGGATCTTCTCAAAGATGTCTTTGGCAAACGATAGTCGCCGTTTTTCATCGCATGCCGGTAATTTCTGAAAGCGACTCTGTCGATCAATAAACCCCGATTCTCGCCCCACGCCTGCTGCTACAACCGGCGTGGGGCCTGTTTTCGTGAGCAAATCGGAAACAGCTTGGGCGCAGGAGGCGTTCGGCGTGTAGCCTCAATTTTCGAGCGAGGCCATCAGCCGGCCGAAGCCGGTAATTTTTTCTTTGATTTTGGCCATCCGCAGGGCGAACCAGATATAGGCCTGGGAGCTGGTGACGACAGGTTTGCCGATTTCGCGCTCCAGCAAATCCACATCGGTAATCGTCGGCCAGCGCGGGCAGGGCACGAAGATCCCGTCGGCTTGGGGAGCCTGTTCATACAGCCGCTTGGCGATCTTGTATGCGGCATGGATCGGCATGTCCGTGAGGTCCGCATTCTTGCGCACTCCGTAGCCTTCTATTTTCAGCACCGTAAAACCGGATGCCTCAAGAAACGCTTTCATTCTTTGATTGAGCGTGTCTTCATGCGGTGTGGCCACCACGAGTTTTTTGAGATTGAGCGATTTCAGCGCCTCGACTTCGCCGCTGATCCCCGGGGCAATGGGCACCCCGTTCTTCGCCGTTAGTTTTTCGGCCATCTCCAGGTCGCTGCCGTACCCCAGTTTGGTAAACAGCGGCGAACCGCCGATAATGATGGCGTCGCACTTGTTATCCACCAAATCCTGAGCGGCTTCTTCAATGCGCTGCAGTTGGCGCTCAAGGTCGGCATCCACCAACTGGCGAATGGTCCCGGTGCTGTTCAGGAGCATGAAGCCCTCGGGCAGCATCTTGTAGAACTCATACACCAGCGTGTCGCCACGAGACGGGGCGACATGTCCGATCTTGGCACGCCAACCATACATGGTTTCAATCCCTCCTCATTTTTTTTGCCGTTGCAAAACTACCAGTTCAACCATGCCCCATTCACATGAATCGTCTGGCCGGTAATATACTTGTTTTCATCTTCGACCAGAAACAGCGCCGTTGGCGCGATCTCCTCTGCTTCGGCAGCGCGTCCCATCGGAATGGCGGCGAGGCGCTCTGCCCATTCTGTATCCGAGTAGTGGCCGCGCACCCGTTGCGTGGCGACGCGCCCCGGGGCGATGGCATTCACGTTGATTCCGTTCTTGACGACTTCCAGCGCAAGCGATTTCGTGAAGACGGCGACGCCCGCCTTCGCCGCCGCGTAGTTGGATCGAGTCGCACAGCCGGTAAAACCATAGATGGATGAGATATTGACGATTTTGCCGTAGGCCTGCCGGATCATCGCCGGCAAGACCGCCTGGCAGCAGAGAAATGTGGATTTCAAGTTCATGTTTACGATATGGTCCCAATCCGACTCATCCATGTCGATCACGAGTTTAGGCTCTGCCCCTCCGGCGACGTTTATGAGAATGTCGATTCGGCCCCAGCGGTCGAGCGTGGCTTGAACCATCTGGTGCACAAGGGCTTTCTTAGTTACATCGGCGACAATCGGCATGGCGTCGCCAAGTTGTGCCGTAATTGCGGCAGCCTGACGCTCGGCGGCATCAGCGTCGATATCGGCGATGACCAATCTGGCGCCTTGGCAGGCGAAATGCAGCGCGATGGCGCCGCCGATGCCTCCACCCGCTCCGGTCACGATCGCTGTTTTGTTATCTAGGGACGCCATCTCGGTTCCTCCTTCCTAGAAGGCCTGCGACCCAGCAGCAAGCGGTCGTTTCTCAAGAGAGGATTTTGCTGCCAATCATTCCGTTCATCCTTCGAGAGCCTTAAGACAAACGGAGGCGCAATTGACATGATTGGAGGTTGTTCGTTCATACTGGGCCTGGTCGGAGCACTCCTAGGGATTTTCAGCAGTATCGAGATACGCGAACAGCTCCTCCAGGTCGCGGATGCGCTGGACTTTCGGATGACTGAATGATTGATTGTAGGACCGGTCCGGCATGAAGACCTCGGCTTCGGTATTCTCGGCGACGTCCAGGCAGTTCTCCTGCCGGTCATCGACAAACAGGCTGACGCCCAATTGCCCGATGAGCTCGGATTTGTGATTCTGGGTGAAATATACCACCGGCTGGTTGATACCATGCTTTTTCAACCAGTCGGAGGTAACGCGGCTGATGTCGTAAGTTTCACGCTCATAGCGGTGGGTGATGAATACGAGCCGCTCCTTGCGGCTTAGAGCGTTCAAAGCCCGCCAATGTGCGGGCGGCGGGAGTGGTTCGAGCCTCTCCCAGAATCTAGGGTCGTTGGACACCTCCATGATGCACTCTGTGATGACTTCTTGCGATATCGAGGGGTGGTTCGAAAAATTCGGATCGGTAATCGAGCGCAGGTCGATGGGCCCGTTCCCGGCGCGCTTTTCCAAGACGCGCACGAACGGAGGCACGAAATCGGCCAGCACTCCGTCGATGTCCAAAGCAACCATCATTAAAAGTTAATCTAAGCAAAATGCCTGCGGCCGTCAACATTGTTTCTTGCCGGCGAAAATTCCAGTATGTTAGAGAAGCCATTTGTGACTAAATTCTAACGGTACAGCAGAGGAGTGAGGAATGGAAGAAAAAGTGCTTGAACTGGTCGATCGGGAAAAAATCATCGAGCTTGCTCGCAATGTGGCCGAGATCGTCAGCATCACGGGCGAGGAGAAGGCCATCGCGGAGTATCTGGGCAGGGAGTTCGAAAAGCTTGGCATGCAGGTCGCCTATCAGGAAGTGGAAGAGGGAAGACCCAACGTCATCGCCACCTTGAAGGGAAGCGGCGGTGGGGCGACGCTCATGTTTTGCGCCCACATGGACCACTTCGACAATCCCCAGGAAACCATGGTCGAGGACGATCGCGTCTACGGTCGCGGCCTGGTAAACATGAAAGCGGCATTTCCTTGTTATATCGAGGCGTTATCGGCCATACGGAAAGC
>JBFJTQ010000315.1:0-4615 GCA_041625275.1 Binatia bacterium
ACCCAGATGTCGTTTCCAAATTCACTAATTTCATTAGCAAAATCGGCAATGTGTGAAATCCCGATTTCAGGACGCCGAAGCAGTTGCGCAAGCGAAGTTGGGTTACGCAGCTGGGCGGAACCTAGCGAAATTAGCTTCGCGTTAACAATGGCCGTAGGTATAAGCTGGGCCTGTTCGAGAAAGGTAATTAATTGAGCGATTCTTTGATCCTTTTTCTGCAGGCGACGATATGGTTCTTCACGAACTAGACCGATTCTGTGTCCCAACTCGGTCAGTCTCAGATCGGCGTTGTCCTCGCGTAACAGGAGCCTGTACTCCGCACGCGAGGTAAACATGCGATAAGGCTCAGAATCTGTTCCTTTAGTCACTAGATCATCAACGAGCACTCCGACGTAAGCCTGATCGCGTGAAAGAATTATAGGTTCTTCGCCTTTTACACTTAGAGCGGCGTTAATCCCAGCCATCATTCCCTGGGCCGCTGCCTCTTCGTATCCCGTTGTGCCGTTAATCTGTCCCGCGTGATAAAGGCCTCGAACCAACTTGGTTTCCAAAGAAGGAAAAAGCTGAGTCGGCTCGACATAGTCGTACTCGATGGCATAGCCGGGCCTCATGATTTCCGCGTTTTCAAGCCCTTGTATTGAGCTCACCATTTCCGTCTGCACTTCCAGCGGCAAGCTAGTGGACAAGCCATTAGGGTAAACCTCAACAGTGTCCAGCCCTTCAGGTTCCAGAAATATCTGATGTCTTTCCTTGCCGGCAAAACGAACGATCTTGTCTTCAATTGATGGGCAGTATCGCGGACCACGACTTTTAATGACGCCGGAGTACATGGGTGACTTGTGGAGCGCGGACCGGATGATCTCGTGAGTCTTTTCGTTCGTATATGTGATGTGACAACGTACTTGCTGTTGAATAATCGATGTAGTCGAAAACGAGAACGGAATCGGGTCTCTATCGCCTTCCTGTACCTGGAGTTTCGAGTAGTCAATACTGCGAGCATCCAAACGGGGACAGGTGCCGGTTTTTAGTCTGCCGACCCGAAAACCAATCTCTGCTAGAAATCCGCTTAGACCATGGACGGCAAAATCGCCGGCTCGACCCGCGGAGAAATTGCGCTCGCCGATATGGATTAGTCCCCTGAGAAATGTGCCGGTAGTTAGTATGATTCTACGCCCATAGAACATTTCTCCAATTTGCGTCTCGACTCCAGTAACGGCGCCGGATTCCAAAAGGAGTCTTTCAACGCTGCCTTGCCTGAGGGTGAGATTAGGACAATTCTCCAGCACGCGTTTCATTCTTTGCCGATATAGCGCCTTGTCTGCCTGGGCCCGGGATGCCCGCACTGCGGGACCTTTCTTGGTATTGAGCATCCTGAATTGAATTCCGGTTTCGTCGATTGCGCGCGCCATCTCGCCCCCAAGAGCATCGATTTCCTTAACGAGATGGCCCTTACCGATTCCACCGATAGCAGGATTACACGACATCTGGCCGATGTGATCGAGGTTAAGCGTGATCATGAGGGTCTTGCAGCCCATCCGAGCAGCAGCAAGGCATGCCTCAATGCCCGCGTGGCCGGCGCCAACGACTATAACATCAAAGATTTGCTGGTTTGTCATATTGACCGTTTCACGTGAAACAAGTGCCATTTAGGCTCCAACGACGTTTCCATATTGGTGAATTATGAGAAGTTATAATATTATTTTCCAATGCAAAATTCATTAAATACTCGTTCTAAAATATCATCGTTCGTCACCGTACCAATTACTTCCTCAAGGCTTTCCCTTGCCTCTTGAAGGCTCACAGCAATGATTTCTGGCGGCTTCATTTCTCCCATGGACGCCACAGCTTCGCCCAGAGCTTCAGCGCTTCGCACCAGGGAGTTTTTGTGACGCACGTTGGTCAGAGCGATGGCTGGTTCCTCTTCTGACGCGAGCAGAAGTTCGCGGAGTGCTTTCTTGAGATTGTCCATGCCATTGCCGCTTCTGGCTGAAACGGAAAGAACCAACTTACTGTTAATGATGGCCTTCAGATCGTTAGGGCTCATTCTTTGTTCCAGATCGTTCTTGTTAATCACAGCCAGAGTTTTCTTACCATCGATGCCTCGCAAGAAACGAGCGTCTTCTTCGGTGAGCAACTGAGACCCGTCCAGCACTGCGATGACAGCATCGGCCTTACTGATATGGGCCCGTGACATACCAACCCCGATTTGTTCCACTTCGTCGGCGCTGTCGTGAATCCCGGCGGTATCCCACAGCACGACTGGCACTCCGCCTAGAGTAAGCGAATCTTCAATCACGTCTCTCGTGGTTCCAGGAACTGGGCTGACGATGACCCGCTCCTCGCCGAGCAGGGCGTTCAATAGGCTTGACTTTCCTACGTTCGGGCGTCCGCAAATACAAACCCGCGCACCCTCCCTGTACAGCCTGGCCCATTCGTAACTATCTGTCATTACTCTAATTTTCTCTCTCAGGGAAAGGATTTTAGCAAGCAATTCATCGCGTTGCAGTAGCTCAATTTCTTCCTCAGGAAAATCGATGGCCGCTTCAACTTGAACTAGAATTTCGAGCAAATCCGTTCTCAGCTCGCCAACCCAACGCGAAAGCTCGCCTCTAACTTGTCCAAGTGCGAGGTCTATCGCCTTGTCGGTGCGAGCCCGAATGAGGTCAAGCACGGCTTCTGCCTGTGTTAGATCGAGGCGACCGTTGAGAAAGGCCCGTTTGGTGAATTCTCCCCGCTCTGCGTGTCGGGCTCCTTGAGCCAGAACCAGGCCTAGAACCTGCCGCACGAGAAATGAACCGCCATGGCAGTGTATCTCAACCACATCCTCACCCGTGTAACTGTGGGGTTTCCTCATTATTGTGAGCAACACATCGTCCAAGGGCCGAGCACTCTGCGGGTCTCGGATCGCCCCGCGATATAACATGTGAGATCGAAGCTCTCCATCTCCGCCTTGTTGGCGGATAAAAATAGATTGCGCAATCCGTTCCGCGTCCGGACCGCTAACGCGCGCTATCGCCACTCCGCCTTCGCCGGCCGGCGTGGCGATGGCAGCGATGGTATCCTCCTTATACATAAAAAAGCGAAATAATCTTAACAACTTCCGCTGTTAAGGCAACATGCGCCAGCCTTCCCCTTGGATCAAAAAGAAGAATTGTACAGGGGGGTCTTCAAGATGCTACGGCTAGAACCCGCCGACCGTATCCGCCGTACAATCGCTTCGCAAACCCGCTCTCTTCGATCTCTCTTAGGATCGAAGGGTCGATGAAATCGTTCGGGTTAAGACCTTTTGCTTGCGGGCGAGTCTTGGCAAGATGATCGATGATCGTCTGTATGCCAGCGGCTGTCGGATGGGGGATGGCCGGAATCAACCGCTGGCTATAGTCCTCGTAGATGCTTTCCATTATAGAGAGATCCGTCAGTCGCGCATATTTCTTCAGTGTATTGAGCGCCAATTCCCGGTCCGTCTTGAACAGATAAATGCCTTCCAAGTAGGACCTGAGAAAACGGACAACGACATCGCGCCTTGTCTGAATAATGCTCTTGCGCGTGCCGATGCCGTGCAAAGTGTACGGTACATTTAGCCGGCTGAGGTCGGCCACGGTAGCAAAACCCGCCCGTTGGGCAAGTGTCGTGAATGGTTCAGAAAGCGCCGTCGCATCGATGGCCTTGTTCTGCAACGCCAGAAAGGATTCCGCTTCTCCGCCAACTTGAATGATTGCGACATCTTTGTCCAAGACCAATCCCCACCGGTCAAGTCCATAGCGAACAGAAAAATCGCTCGCTCCGCCCAACCGAGAAATACCGATTCTCTTCCCTTTGAGTTGGCTCGGTTCCCTGATTCCCGACTGACCCATGATCGTAAAAACGAACGTGCTGATCGTCGACGTCACCCCGACGAAATCCGCGCCCGCCATGTTAGCGTTGATATTCGCCACGCCTCCACTCGTAAGAAACTGAATTTCTCCCGCCAGCGCAGATTGAATCGCTCGGGAACTGACTGGAATCATCAGAATCTCCGCATCCAAGTCATGCTTGCGGGGCAGATCGAGCTCTTTCATCATGTATATCGGCGTCATCTGAATGTTAATCGACGTGTAGGCCATACGCACTCTTGGCCGCGTCTGACCGAACACCAGGGCCGGCAACAAAACCACGAACGAAATAATTAACAGTCGGCGCATGGCAACGCCCCCCTTTGGCAAGGCCGCGTGTGAGATCTCACGGACCATCGGCGCTTCTCATACCACAACTAATCGAGAGAAGGGAATAGACATCAACGCTAAATACCTGTCAACTTTCTCACAAGGCCGAGTGACCTTCGGGAAGGTTCTTTCCAACGGGATTCGATCATGACCCCTTGCCGGAAACATTCGCCTCGTCCGCCCACAGCCAGTGGGAGCCTCATCTCTTGTTCAGGGCTCTTTCCCGCACAGAGATCACCTCCTCCCCGGAGAAAGCGAATTTTTCTAGCGCCTCCGGCCTTAGCTCCACTCCCAGCCCCGGTTTATCGGGCGCGACCATGAAGCCGTTTCGGAGTTCGAGCGGCTCGCGCAAGAGCTCTTCGCGCAAGGGGTTATACGTATAATCAAGCTCCATGACAGTGCTCACCTCTAAG
>JBFJTQ010000316.1:0-4610 GCA_041625275.1 Binatia bacterium
GGTGTCGAGCCAGTCTGGGAGCGCAGACGTGCTGGTTGCGTTGGGCGTCAAAGTCGACGCGCCAAAGGAACGAGTTGAAGCGTGCATCGAAAGAATCGGAATCGGATTTTTGTTTGCGCCCCTGCTGCACGAAGCCATGAAATACGCAGTCCAGCCGCGCCGCGAAATCGGAATTCGAACGGTCTTTAATCTCCTGGGGCCCTTGACGAACCCCGCTATGGCGACGCATCAGCTGATCGGTCTTTACAGCGGTGAGCTGGTTGGCACGATCGCGCATGTACTAAAGAATCTGGGAAGCCAGCGGGCAATGGTTGTTCACGGGCAGGAAGGGTTGGACGAGATCTCCCTGTGCGGCCAGACGAAGGTGGCCGAGCTGCGTAACGGCGCGGTCACGGAATATGTGATCGAACCGGAACGGCTCGGGCTCAAAAGATGCACTCTCAAGGAACTCCATGGCGGCAGCGCGGCAGAAAGCGCTGCCATCGTTCGCGGCGTGCTGCAAGGGGCAAAAGGGGCAGCGCGGGACGTGGTGCTCTTGAACAGCGGCGCCGCGCTCTATGTGAGCGGCAAAACAGACACTATTGAACAAGGGATGCATCTTGCGGCGGAGTCCCTCGATACCGGAAAGGCACTGGAAAAGCTTGACCAACTAGTGCTGATGACCAACGCCGCGCCGTGACAATGGCGGACTTCCTGGCCACCATTGTAGAGCACATTCGCGGCGACGTGGAGCGGCGGCGTTACGAGGTTCCGGCGGCGGCGCTCCGGGACGGACCGCTTTTTCACTCTCCCGCGCGCGGATTTGCGCGTGCTTTGCAGGGAACATCGCGCCGCATCATTGCAGAAATCAAACGCGCGTCGCCGTCAAAAGGCCTGATTCGACAAGACTTTGATCCCGTGGCAATCGCGCGGGAATACGCCCGCCACGGTGCAAGCGCGATCTCGGTGCTCACGGAAGAGCGTTTCTTCCAGGGCAGCCTGGATTACCTGGAACAGATCACGGCCGTGGTCGACGTGCCGTTATTGCGGAAAGACTTCATTATCGATTCTTATCAATTGACTGAGGCGAAAAGCTACGGTGCCGACGCGGTTTTGTTCATCGCCGCGCTCCTCAACCCGAGGCGCATGCGCGAGCTGCGCGAGGAGGCCAATGCGCTAGGGCTCGATACGCTGATTGAAGTGCACACCGAGAGAGAACTCAGCGACGCCGTCGCAGCCGGTGCCCAAGTGATCGGCATCAACAACCGGGACTTGAAAACTTTTGACGTGAGCCTGGACACCACGGAGAGACTGGCGCCGCTCATTCCCGCCGGAATGACGGCGGTCTGTGAAAGCGGCATCGATACGGTGGCGCAGATCCGTCGAGTCGAAACCTGGGGCATCCATGTGTTTCTCATCGGAGAATCGCTCATGCGCGTAGCCCACCCCGGCGAAAAACTATCCGAGTTGTTGGAAAGGCGAGCCTGAACACACATTGAGCCCACGCTCGAGTTCATGGCCGTTTGTCAATGGTTAAGGTTAAGGTTTGCGGCATAACTAGTTTGCAGGACGCGGAGAAAGCGCTCCAGTTCGGGGCGGATGCCCTTGGCTTTAATTTTTATCCGCCGAGCCCCCGTTGCCTGACGCCGGAAAAGGCGCGCGCTGTGTTGGAGCATCTCCCGGTGGAGCGCTGCAAGGTGGCCGTTTTTGTGAACGAGTCAAAGGAACGCGTTCGCGATGTTCTGTCGTTTGGCACCCTTGCAGACGGGCGGCAAGCCTACACGGGCCTCCAGTTCCACGGCGAGGAGAGCGCCACTTACTGCCAGGGCTGGGGCCTCAAGGTCATCAAAACCTTCCGCATCAGAGAAAAGAACTCTCTGAGCGCCTTGACGGGCTTTCCCGCGGATCTGTTCTTGTTGGATTCGTGGACGCCCGGCTACGGCGGATCGGGTGCTGCCTTTCCCTGGGGATGGCTCGAAGGCGTGGCCAATGACAGAATCATCTTGTCGGGAGGGCTCTCCGTCGAAAACGTTGTCGATGCCGTTCGTCTCGTGCGTCCTTACGGCGTTGATGTATGCAGCGGCGTCGAAGCTCGTCCAGGTATCAAGGATCATGCGAAACTCAAGGATTTCATTCTCGCTGCCAAAGGTGCCTGATCGGCGGGGCCATTTCGGTCCTTACGGGGGCCGCTATGTGGCGGAGACTCTCATTCCCGCCCTGAGAGAATTGGAACGCGCGTATAATGAAGTGCGTCGGGATAGGACCTTCAAGCGGGAATTTAACTATTATCTGCAAGACTACGCTGGCCGTGCAACTCCGCTCTATTTCGCCGAACGGCTCACCCGGAAACTCAACGGGGCAAGGATTTACCTTAAACGAGAAGATCTCTGCCATACGGGTGCACACAAGATCAATAACACCATCGGCCAGATTCTGCTGGCGCGAAGGATGGGCAAGAAGCGAATCATCGCCGAGACCGGTGCGGGGCAGCATGGCGTCGCAACGGCTACGGTGGCGGCGCGCTTTGGTATGGAATGCGAGGTCTTCATGGGCAAGGAAGACGTGGCGCGGCAGTCGCTCAATGTCTTCCGCATGAAGCTTCTGGGTGCCAGGATGCGCGTGGTCGATGCTGGCAGCCAGACCCTGAAGGATGCCATGAACGAGGCGCTCCGAGATTGGGTGTCGAACGTCCGCGACACTTACTATCTCATCGGCTCGGTCGCCGGCCCGCATCCTTATCCCATGATGGTTCGCGACTTCCAATCCGTTATCGGCCGGGAAACCCGGCGACAAATACTGAAGAAAGAAGGGCGGCTGCCAGATTATCTGATCGCGTGCGTGGGCGGAGGCAGTAACTCGATGGGGCTCTTCCACCCCTTTTTGAGAGATAAGAAAGTCAGAATGCTCGGTGTCGAGGCGGCCGGCCGAGGACTGGGCACCGGCAAGCATGCAGCCTCCGTTCTGGGAGGAGAAGTGGGCGTGCTTCACGGCAGCAAGAGTTATGTGCTGCAAGACAGGGCGGGTCAAATTCGCGAGACCCATTCCATCGCGGCAGGACTCGATTATCCAGGCGTAGGACCCGAGTTGAGCTATCTGAAGGACTGCGGTCGCGTACAGTTCGTGTCGGCAACGGACAGAGACGCCATTGCCGCGATTCAGGTTTTGGCGGAAGTGGAAGGAATTATCCCGGCGCTGGAAAGTGCCCACGCCATCGCGGCGGTCATGCGGCTTGCGCCGCGGTTGGGTAAACACCAGACCGTTGTCATTAATCTCTCCGGAAGGGGCGACAAGGATATGGCGACGGTGGGAGAATACTTGGGAGTCAAGCTGTAATCATGATCCGCAGCTCCATGGGTCGCAAGTTCAGCAGGTTTCGCCGCAAGGAATTTGCAATAGAATGATCTAGCGTTTGCACGAACAACGAAACCATGAGTCGAATAGAGGCGAAATTTGCCGAACTCAAAAAACGCGGGGAAGCTGCGCTAATTCCCTTCATCACGGCTGGCGACCCCGATCTCAAGACCACTCTGAAAATATTGCGGGCGGTGGAACGAGGCGGTGCCGACTTTATTGAATTGGGAGTTCCCTTCTCCGACCCCACTGCTGACGGCGCGACCATTCAACGAGCCTCCGAGCGAGCGGTGAAGAACGGGATAACTTTGCCGCAGATCTTTCGGTTGGTACGGCAATTTAGAAGCGAGTCCGACCTGCCGCTGATTCTGTTTGGCTATTTTAATCGCTTTTTTCGCTACGGCGTCGAGAAATTTTGTCGGCAGGCCGTCAAAGCGGGTGTTGACGGGGTTCTTTGCGTGGATCTTCCGCCCGAAGAAAGCGGCGAATTGAAACAGTGGACGGACGCCCAGGGGCTGGATTTGATTTTTCTTCTGTCTCCCACGAGCGGCTCTGACCGAATCCAACTTGTGGCGCGTCAAGGACACGGCTTCATTTACTATGTGTCCGTCACCGGGGTAACCGGCGCCCGCCGATCTTTCGAGGATCGGTTGCGCGCTCAGGTTGCTAAAGTGCGGCGCGCGACGTCACTCCCAGTAGGTGTTGGTTTTGGCATATCGACTCCCCGGCAGGCGGGATGGATTGCCGGTTTCGCCGATGCGGCGATCGTCGGCAGCGCGCTGGTAGAAATCATCGAACGAGCCAAAGGAAGTGCTACAAAAGCACAGGCTGCAGCTGCCTTCGTGGCTAGGCTCAAACGGCAAATGAGACTAGCCGGCAAGAGGCGTGGGAGCTAGAGGCGAGTCGCCGCGGTTGACTTGCCCCGTTGACGAGCGCAAAGGCACGGATAGGTTTCGATTTGCATGGACTCGTATTCGCGAACCCTGACTTGGATTTACAATCTGCGCGGCGGCATTATCGATTTGCGCCTGGATCGCATGGAGGGGGCGCTCTCCCTGTTCAATCACCCCGAAAGGACGTTTCGTTCTTTCCATATCGCGGGAACCAACGGCAAGGGTTCCACGGCGGCCATGATTCATCGAATACTCTCCCTCGCGGGCTATCGGGTCGGCCTTTACACCTCACCCCACCTGGTATCATTCAGCGAGCGTATCCGGTTCGGGGACGAAGAAATCACTCCCGACGAAGTCATGGCCCTTACCGATGAGATCCGGGAGAGA
>JBFJTQ010000317.1:0-4601 GCA_041625275.1 Binatia bacterium
ACGACGAGCGCGCCCTCCGGGCAGGCTTTCACACAGGACTTGCAGCCCTTGCACTTGGACGGGTCGAGCGTCACCGAGAGCAGTCCGCCATTGCCGCGCGAAGCATCTTCTATTTCGGCGAAGAAAGGTCGAGTCACGGCGAAGGGAAAATCGTCCAACTCCGCTGTAAACTGGGAGAACTCCTGCTCCAGCTCCTTTGCGGCATCGCCAGGAAGCCGACTCGCTTGAATGGTCTGAGTAATGGCTTGAGAAAGATGCTGCGTCACCGAATCGGGAATGGGCGCTTTCGCCAGCAACTCGCGCAGGCGACCTTCCAGCAGGCGCACGGCGCGCGGCAGGTGTTTCGCCGGGTAGCCGCGGCGCTCCATGCTTTGCAGGACAGTCTGCAGTGTCTCGCCTATTCCATTGACCAAACCAGGAAGCGCGGAATCTGGACACACGGTCCAGCACGCGCCGCAACCGGTGCACTTCTCTGCAATCCACTGCGGATACTCGGCGCGCGTCGCGCTCAAGTCACGCAACAGCCCTGTGGCGGCGGGAATCAAGCCGGACCCAAGAAAAGGCTCAGCCAAGTTCAGCGCATCATGACCCGCGGCATATGAACTTCCCGTCTCCTCCCAGAAGCGGTGGATGTCCATTGCCGGCACGGTATGGACCGGTAGTTCTTTCAGCGCCGTAGGCAACCCGGCGGACTCTGGTTGCGGGACGAATTCAGCCGGGGGCAGCACACCAAGCCCGACGAGACCTTCCACACCCCGGCGCAGCAGATTCAACTCGCCTTCGACGTCTTGGGTCTCCGCGGCCTCGGCGCGAGTCGCCAGCGTGCGCTTAAGCTCGCGCATGAGCTCACGCCCGGCTAACCGAGTGGCGCCGAAAAGGGCAGGCGTGGCCAGGCAACATCCCTGCAGCACCTTGCCCATGACCTGATACTGCTGCTCGGGCAAACGTGCCTCCTCGCGCGCGATTCCCACGGCGTCGATATAAAATACTTGTACACGGTTCTCCGTGATGATGCGTTGAGACCGCGGCGGGATGGACGCCCAGACGGCTTCGGGCTGCTTCAAGTTGCTCTGCAAGATAAGTGTTCCACCCGGCTTGAGCCCGGCCAGCGGATCGGAATGGTTAAACACCAGCGGATCTGCGGCGACCACGACGTCCGCGACGCGGGGCGTGCTGTTCACCCGGATCGGCTCGTTGCCGAAGGCGATGTGAAGCACGATAGGTTGTCCCCTGGTCGAAGCCGCGCGTTCGGGGAAGGTCTTGACGTGAAATCCCCGCAACCCGGCCAGTGTGTGAGCCAAGTGATTCTCTGGAGTAAATAACGGCCTGCCGGCAGTTCCGTGAATTCGGATCACCACAGAATCCGCAGGCATGAGAGAAGGGTTTTCGCTTCCGCGGACCGCCAGCGTTCTAATGGCCGGGTAGGCGTCGGAGAGGGCCTGCTGGTAGACTTCCTGCTTCGGCGAGGCCGGTGTCTCGCGGTGCAAATCCACTGAAAGATAAAACATGCGCCGTTGGGCGGCCTGGGACAGCATCTGTTCAATCGCGCCAATCAGAGCTTCAGGCTCGGGCTCCTGCCCGCCCATGCCGTAGCAGGCCGAGTAAAGGGGTGGCGCCTGCTCTGTTCGGCTATAGGTCGCGTAAGTTGGATGGGGAACATTGCCGCGCTTGACGGTTCCGTTTTCAATGCATTTATGAATCACGGAGCGCAAAGCCCCAGCGAGGGGCGCGTCTTCGGCGAGGGGCTGATCCTGGCGCTCGAGCACCACCACGCCAGATCGCTTTTGCAGCAGGTGGCCCAAGCGGTCGCCGGGAAACGGTCGTGTCATGGTCAGATTGACCACGCCCACTCTGATCTTGCGGGTCTTGCGCAGATGATCGGCTGCGGCTTCGGCGGTGGATACCACGCTTCCTTGAGCGACGATGAGATACTCGGCGTCCTCCACCCGGTAAGTTCCCACGCGTCCATAACGCCGTCCCGTGAGACGGAAATACTCCTCCAGCGCCGATTCGGTGAGCTCGGCCACATGGCTTAGGTAGTAAGGTCGCTGAGCTGCCACAGCCGCAGCGTAGGCATCGGCTCGCTGCGTCGCCCCAGTCATGGCGGGGGCGTCCACGCTCCATAGCTCGGGAATCCGGCGCCGACGGGATCCGAACAGCAAGCGTTGAGTGAATGTTGGTGATTCAATTACGTCCTCTGGCCAGCCCAGGTATTCCGCGATCAGTTCGGCCTCGGGGAGCATAAGAGATTCGATTTGCCCGACAAAGGTGCCATCGCGGGCCACCACGCCCGGCACCAGCGCCATTTCAGCTACGCGGTGCGCGATGAGCGCGAGATCGGCCGCCTCCTGGGCATTCTTCGCGAAGAGCTGAAAGAATCCGCTGTCACGCGCGGCATAGGAGCCGTCATGTCCCGCCAGGCCGCTAAGCGCAGTGCGCCCGACGGTACTGTCCGCCACGTTAAGGACGGTGGCAACATGTTTCCCTGCGGCTCCGAGCAGCGCGTCGTACGCGGCGGTGAGCCCCGGGCCGTCAAAGAAGCCTGTGGTGCGCAAGCCGGTTAAAGCCAGACCCACGATGGCAGAAAGTGTGGCGGAGTCGCCGCCGACGGCGACGTGCAAAACCGGCTTCCCGGCCGCGTTAAGACGCGCCGCTGCTGCTTCGCGCGCCCACAGGTTGACTGCTCGCTGACCCGACGCTGCGCGGTTTGTGGCCGCCGCATTGCAGGCGTGGCGCTCACACATCACCAGCGCGGCGCAACCATCGAGGGTCACACTTGTTCCGGGGTATTTATGAGGTGCTGATTTCGCCATGATTCACCACTCACAGTCCAGATTATGCATTGCCAGCAAGTTACCCGATGGGCAACGGGGTGTGGCGGACGATCCGCTTGGCCTGGTTGCCTTTGATCGCTCCGCCTTTGGAGGTGAGCCATACGATGGCCCCGGTAGGGCAGCGCTGAATAATTTGTTTTGTCGCCAGGTTTTGCTTGCTGTGATCTACCACCGCAAGGTTCTTGCGCATTTCGATGAGGCCGCTCGGGGCATCTGCTGCACACTTGGCGCAGGCGTTACAAGCCACGGCACACTCGTTTTCGGCATCATCGCCGAATGATTCGTTCTTACACGCCACCCACAGATGGTTGCTGATCGGTTCGAGGGAAAAAAGCCCTTTGGGGCAGATTTCCACGCAATCGCCGCATGCCGTGCAGAGAACCTCGTCCACCACTGGCAGACCGAACTCGTTCATGACGATGGCCTTAAAATCGCACACCTCCATGCAGTCCCCATACCCGAGGCAGCCCCAAGCGCAGCCCTTACCGCCCCCCGCCACCAAGTTCGCCCCTCGGCAGTTGGTGATACCCACATAAGCAGCCCGCTGGCGGGCAACGTTAGAGCCTCCGGCACAGGCAAGCCGCGCGACAATTTTCTGTTCTCCGCCGACGTCGACTCCAAGGTAGTCGGCAATATTGTCCCGGCTCTCCTCAGTGGACACTGTGCAACCACCCGGGGCGACCGTTTGCGCCACCGCCGCCTCGGCAAATGCCCGACAGCCGGGTAGGCCGCATGCTCCGCAGTTGCTTCCCGGCAGCATCTTCTCGACCTCATCTATGCGGGGATCCTCAAACACATAGAGCCTCTTATTGGCCACCGCTAGGAGCGAAGCCAGTGAAAATCCCAGGGCGCTCATCGCAGCAACGGCAATGATTACTGCATAAAAATCCATTTAGTCGTCTCGAATCTTACCATCCGGGGGAATGATAGAAATGTTGTTCTCGCGTTCGCCGCAGGACGAATCGGCCACGGTTCGGCGCGCCACGTTCCAGCCCAACATTGCCGCCAGCGCTTGGCAGCTTGAGATGTAAAACGGCGAGCCGCGCTTCGTTTTGACTTAACCGTGTCTGACCCAAGGCCGTGCGAGAGCAAGGGGGTCCGGCAGGAACTCGCTCAAAATAAATCATTCGTCCAATCGTCTCAGAAGGGCATTTCTTTCGCAGTTGTTTACAAAAAACAGCAACTTCTGTGCCATTTCCGCATATATGAGAATCCATCAGAGTCGGCGAGTTCATCGTTAAGGCTGGCAAAAAAGGCGGCGCAATTAGTCAATGTAGACTGCGGAGTTCTGCGCTCAATCGCTGCTAAAAAGAGAAAATGCGATAACAAATCACGCAAGCCGAGACAGCAGTATCGCATCTCCTATTTGTCAATTTTGAAAACCTGGTGGAAATATGTCCCAGGATTTAGGAATTGATGGCCGCCATATGATGAAAGAGCGTTCTAAACTGAACGCCACGGTACCGTCCGGTGCAATTTCACCAATGCGGGAGGTCAAGTCAACTCGCTGATAATAGCGAGGAAAACTTGGGCGCCATCCTGCGGTTTCGAACAGCCGACGCCATTGATTGCCTCAATCCAAATTCACGGCGATAGCCATGGGAGCCCGCCAGAACGACCGCTGAACGGACAACCCGACCGACCGCACGGAAATCGGTGAAAGAGGTAACCTTGAATGATCATTGACAAGAGAGGGGATTCGACCTATTCCAGCCAATAAGATTACGATGCATTATGAGGCGCTGTCAGATGGAATATAAAATATAC
>JBFJTQ010000318.1:0-4583 GCA_041625275.1 Binatia bacterium
TCCTCCAAAAACCATTCGGTGGGCACCTCGCGCCCCAATCCTTTAGCTTCCGCCAGGGCTAGCGCCCGCGCACCAACCGCCGCGAACTGAAGTCCCATCCCCGTGTTGTTGGCAAAGATGGTAATTTGATCTTTTCGGCTCCTGCCGGGGAAACGCCCGATCAAGAGATCGCCAAGCTCGCCGATTTCGTCCCAGGTTTTCAAACCTTTCTTGACCGGTTCCATTAGGTCGATCTGATGGTCGTACTCGATCTGCTCCTTTGACAGCACGACCAATATGTCCGCGCGCTCCAGAGTTCTGGCGTCCATTTCGCGTCGGACAGTGGTGCGGTCGGGAGAAGTGATGGCCGTCACATGCGTGCCGGGCTCCAGCCAGTTGCCGTCGAAGCAAGGCTCCATCGTGGCCGTGGCGCAGGTCACGATCTGGCATCCCTCAACTGCATCTTTGGGGTGGTCCACGGCAATGACCCGCTTTCCGAGCTTATCACTCCACTCCTTCGCGAAGGCTTTACGATGAGCCGGCGTCGGGCTATAAACGCGCACCTCCTCGACCTCGGGACGCACCATGAACAGATAGCGCAGGTGAGCCTCAGCCTGCCAACCCGAGCCGAAGAGCCCCGAAACCTTGACATCGGGATTAGCCAATTCGCGGATCCCCATCGCCGAGGTCGCGCCGACCCTGAGCTTTTGAATGTAGCTGTCGTGCAGCACCGCGAGCGGTTCGATGGACTCCAGGCTGTAAAGAGTGATGTAACCGACGTAAGTCTTGCCGCGCGCCGCCGGTATGAGACGGCGCCGCTTGGTGCCGTCCGCGAGCGTTTCGACACCAGCCATGTCCGACGTGATACGCAAGGCCCACACGCCGGAGGAGAGGTTTCCCCCTTCCTGGGACTTGAACCTGAAGCGAAAACCCGGATGACGCTTGGCCTCAAGAGGAAACATGGTGTGGTTACGGGGGCGGTTTGCCGTCTTTCCCGACGCGTGTTCCTTGTAAGCCACCTCCAGAACTTCCATACAGTCCTCCAGGGTGAGGACCTGTTCGATCTCGTAATTGTTAAGAATCCTCATAATCTGTCCTCGTTAAAACTACGCTTCGCCCGCCAGACGGTCGGCCATCGCGATGAGGCCTCCCGCCTTCAGCATGTCGAGCAGGAACGGCGGCGTCGGCTTGGCCTTCAACTCCCGGCCGGTGGTCTCGTTAACGATTGTGCCGCTCTCTATGTCCACGCTGAGGACATCGCCGTCGCTCACCTGATCCGTGATGCCCGGACACTCCAAAATGGGCATTCCGATTTCAAAGCCGTTGCGATAAAACGTGCGCGCGAAACTTTCGGCGATGATGCAACCAACCTTCGTATTCTTCATCGCTTTGGCGGCGATGGCGCGGCCGGAGGATTGGCCGAAGTGTTTCCCAGCCACGACAATGTCGCCCGCCTGCACCTTTTTGGGAAATTCCGGATTACAGGTTTCCAGAACATGCTGCAGGATTTCCGGCCAGGGGCGAAAGATGAGATCGCTGCGCACGATCCTGTCGGTGGGAATGTTGTCGCCGAATTTCCAACAGCGGCCACGCGCTTGCATATGATTCTCCTTGGAAAAGATTGTTCCAATCGTTCAAGCCGTTCAAGCCGTACTAAAGAAATTGAGGCAATCTCCATTCCGAAGGCTTTAAACGATTTGAACCTTTTGAACGGTTTGAACGATTTGAACTACTTTTTGTCATAGAAAACTTCTCGGATCCGCAATCTTGCCGGCGACGGCCGAGGCGGCCACCGTTAATGCCGAGGCCAGATACATTTTCGCTTCGGGGTTTCCATTGCGGCCGGGAAAGTTGCGCGCGTGGGTCGAGATCATCGACTCGTTGGCTGTCATCGCGCCCATATTGTAAGCCTGGTTCGATCCGGTGCTCGGAGGGAACCAGGTGCCGCCCGCTTCATGCAACATTTCCACCAGTCCTTCGCGCACGGCTTGCGTAAAGACCGCGCGGCTGGACGGAACCAGATTAAATCTCGTATCGCGGTGCACGTGACGGCCTTTAAGAATCTGCGCCGCCATGCGGAAGTCCTCAAGCCGCCCACCGCCATGGCCGCCCAGCTCAGCCCACTGCACGTGCGCTCCCGCCACCTCCCCTACGGTCCTAACGTTTCCCACGGTCGGCGGGCAGGCCACCTGCGGTTCCAGCGCGCTGAAGTCCCATTCCCAGGTCGCCTCGAATTTGCGATCTGCATCGCCATGCACGACATCGAAAGGTTTGTCCGTCACGGTCCGCACGACGCTGAGGGTTTTCTCGTCGGGTTCGATGTAACCGCACTTGGCCCCCAAATCGACCACAATATGCGGAAAGAGCCAGCGATCCCAAAAACCAAGCTGCTCGATATAAGGCCCGCAGAACTCCAGCGACTTATAGATCGCGCCTCCTTCGCCGATCTGGGCTGTGAGCCAGAGCGCCGCGTCGCGCGGCGTGACTCCGGCTTTATGGGTTCCGCTAAGGCGGACTTGAATCGTTTCTGGCACCCTGAACCATGCTTTGCCGAACGGCATGACGGTACCAGCATGAGAATCGTTGCCAATGCCGGTTGCGAAACAGCCGACGGTGCCATGGATCGGGGTGTGGCTGTCGGATCCGACGATCACGGTCCCGGGCCGGCTGAAACCGTTCCAAAACGCAACATGGTGGGTATTGCCATTGCCGCAGTCGAAAAGATTGATTCTGTGGCGCCGCGCAAAGGCTCGGTTTTCTTCTAAGACCAGGGCCCCCTCCTCGGTCGGCGGACAGAAGTGGTGGTCAAAAATCATGACCACGCGCTCGGGGTAGCGCATCGGCCGGCGCACCTCTTTGTCGAAAACCCTGCCGGTGAGATAACCGCTCAAGTCATGCAAGAGCAGACAATCGACATTGGCCACCACCACGTCACCGGGCTCGACCGCTTTTTGACCGCTGGCCCGAGCCAAAATCTTTTCGATCATATTCATGGGACTAACCGCTACCTTCTCTTACCGACCCTGCCGGCATCGTTTTATGGTACTTCGCTCCCCATCGAATCGCGCGCGCGGTCCCTGCCGGAGGCGTTCCGGCGCCATTGAAACCGCGCGCCGCCACCGGCCTTTCTGCGCCAAGCGCTCTCAATGAGCTTAACTGTTTGCGCTGTGCTATCTGCCGCAGCACGGCTTCTCTTCCCGTTTTCACATGTCTTCTAATCTGCTCCCGAACGCCGCGGCCATTTCGGCTTTCAATCGCTTTGAAGATGCGCAAGTGTCGCCTGTAGGACTCCAGTCCGCTCAAGGGCGAAATCCCTTCCATCGTGCGCTTCATAATGATCTTTTCGAAGATCGTCGTCAGCATGCGCTTCAGCAAAGACCCACCGCCCATTTCGGCGATCCGCAAATGAAAATTCTCGTCCACGAGAAACATCCGGCGCGATACGCCCTGGGAGATAGCTTCTTTGTACGTGCCCAGGATGGCCCGGAGTTCGGCAATGTCCCGATCCGTCGAGTTCTTAATGGCGTTCTCCACGCTGTACAATTCGAGCACCTCTCGCAGATCAAAAAGCTCTCTGGCCTCCGCCTCGGTAATTTCCGCCACGAAATAACCCTTGTGTGGAACACGCACGACGAACCCCTCCTCCGCAAGACGGCCCAATGCCTCGCGCACCGGCGTGCGGCTCATTCCCAGGCGATCGCTCAGAGCTTGGTGCTCAAGTTTCTGTCCGGGGCGCAGATCGTAATTCAATATCATCTGCTTGATGCCGCGTGCGGCTTCCCCGGTAAGGTCTCGTTCTTTGGATTTCATCAACCACCGTGAATTTGCATGCAATGTAATATGCAAATTGAACGTCTGAGTCAAGGAGGGCTCCACAGCACCGATCGTTTCATTCCCCTCAAAGGCTCTCACGTGGGTTTTGGATGCCATCGTGTTCTAACCTGATCGTTCGTTTGCGATTCGCTCGGCGAGCTGAAATAAATGCTAAGTTGGGTAATTCATCGCACATGTGCTTTGCATCTTCACTGCGGTGAGTGATAAGCGGCTTTAGTGTGGAGGTATTGGATGGCCGATAAGACGGGGAGCGAGCGCGGGGGGAGAACTTACCAGCGCAAAGGAGCGGTGCGCCTCGTACGTGGCGCTGGGACTTACGTCGACGACGTCCAGCTGCCCAATGCCGCATACGTGGCCTTTGTGCGTAGCTCCGCCGCGCGGGCAAAAATTAGAAGCATCGACTTGAGTGCTGCGCGCGCTTGTTCCGGGGTATTGGCGGCCTTCGCTGCAACCGACATCATGGAAGGCGTCCGCCCGTACCGTGGCCCGGAGGGGCCGCTGGCCGGCTTGCTCATACACCCCCTGGCGCACAGCACGGTTCACTATGTCGGCGAGCCGCTTGCCGTTGTCGTCGCCGAGAGCCGTTATCAGGCGCAGGACGGAACGGACGCCGTTGCCGTAGATTACGATCTTCTACCGGCCGTCGTGGACCCGGAGGCGGCGCTTCAACCCGGCAGCCCTCTGGTATTTGACGAATTGGCTTCCAACGTCGCGCAAGAAGTTCACATTTCGAGTGAAGGCGTTGACCAGGCATTCTCCGGAGCGGACCA
>JBFJTQ010000319.1:0-4578 GCA_041625275.1 Binatia bacterium
AAGACTGACTAGAGAGAAGATACAAAGCCCAAGCAATATGAGACTTGTTCTACGAATCGTTTCTGAGCATTCCCTATGCAGCTTCTGAAGATCTCGAGGCTCAATCGCAACCTGGGCCTCCTCCGGGAACCACCAAAACCGCGGGGCTCTCGTTCGATCAGAAAGCCTCGTCAGCACTTTGTAAACTCGATCCCTCAATTGGCTAATCTCTTACTAATTCTAAAACCGTAATCGCTCACCGGAGTTTATCCCAGCGCGGTTTTTCCATAAGCCATCAACGCGGTGACAACGTAAAACTAGTCCCGTGAGCAGTTGAAATGAGACGGCTGCTGGAAAACCGGTTCCGGGTGAGAAGCGGGCGCGACGCTCTGGCGAAATGGGTAATGATGAAACCCCGTGACACTTTGACTCCGAGGTGCAGCTATGACGCGATACTCTCACCGGAACCTTTAACCTGTCAACTCGTTTTCTCTACCTGCCCTAAAATGCGGCGTAAAAACCAGGCGCACGGTACCGAATCGGCCGCTGCTCCTCGTTTTTCGGGTTTAAGGGATGGCACGATTCGATATCTGGCAAGACCCTTGCGGAAAAACGAAGGAGTTTTTCCCGGTTCCATTTGCGAAGGTTCTCCCGCCGTCAACTACGAAGCAATCATCGGATAGCCAGTCGACACGGCTCAACCCTCAATTCGCCGCGACATCTGAACAATGGCAGCTAAGCAGGCGCGCTCGCGCTTGGCTTTTCACTGCAGCCCGGGTGATAAGAACCCATCCGACAGGTGGCGCCCGCCTTTTTCATCGCGGATTCAAAATCGCGGTGCACGGTGGGATCTTCGTCTTCAAACTCGATTTGCCCGCCGCCCTGCTTCACGCTGGTATAGGTCGAGCCCTCTCCGTCCTGCATGCGCATGAATCGGTAACGCCAATTGTTCCAGCGCAGCGCGAGGTAGCGCGCCGGCTTCGCACCCGAATTGAAATGCTGGTGGAACCATTGATCGGGAGGCACGACGACGCTTCCCGGCTTCCAGTCGACGCGCTGCGTCTCTTTGCCCTCCGGCCAAAGAATCGAATAGCCTTGCCCGGAGAGGATAATAACATGGGCGCCGGGACCGTGACGATGGGCCTTCTTGTACGTTCCGACGGGGAACTCGGAAATATGGGCCCCCATCGTCTGCCCTGCCAAGTTGAATTTCATGTTGGTACTACCCTTGCCCCGCTCGCTGTAATCAGCCAGCCCTATGGTGTGGGTGTCGGGCACGAAGTTTGTCGTCATGAAAAAACGCCCCGTGACCTGGCCTTGGCCGCTGAAATAGCCTTCGGTCGCCGGATCGAAGCGATCGGTAAACGCATAGTCGTTATCGAAAATAAAGGCGACGTTGTGAAACAGATTCATCATGAAGCAGCAATTGGTCACGGCGAAATAACGCGCCGTCTCGCCGCCGCTGGCATTGAAGTGCTGGTGCGTCGCATTGAGCGGAATCGCGAAGAGGCTTCCAGGTCCCCATTCAAAGGCATGCTTCCTGCCCTGCTTTTGCCACACCGTGGTCGCTCCATACCCTTTGCTCACATAAACCATCTCTTCGTATAAATGCTTCTGCGGTTTAGTTTTGCCCCCGGGTGGGATCTCGCAAACGTAGGCGTCGTTTACCCCGCCGGTTCCGTCAAGAACGACAAAAGAACATGGCACTCCTTTGAGATCCCATGGCACGACGTCCACTGTGTTGATGTCGGCGAAAAAACCTCGCAACACAGGAATCTTCTGCGCCGCCTGCCACTCCCGATAGGTATCGACCCGCTCCGGTTTAAGATCGTCCGTCATTTTTGCGTCTGCTGTCACTTTGTGCCTCCTGACCTCCGACAATTGCGTCTCGCGCCCCTCGTTTGACGCGTCCTTGCTCCAACCAGCACTCGGCATAGTCTTCCATGGAAACGGCTATGTCAACAATTTTAGACGTTATTTGTCGTTTTGCCGCCAACGTGCAGGACGCGTTGCCGAGTCCGTCAGAATAAACTCCAAAGATACTCGCCAAGGGTTCGCAGTTGTATCCTTGCAGAGGCCGCCCCTTGCCTCTGTCCGCCGTCCCGAGCACGTACGAGCGCTTCCGATGAAGAGCGCCTTGAAGGATTGCCATTGAAGCGTAGCTGAGGTAAGAGTTCGCATAGGACTCGAACGCGAGTGACGATTTTTCGGCGTCCAAATCCCACTAGGAGCAACGTACATGGATTACTTTGAACCCAAGACGGTTAACGACGCGCTTTCACTGCTGGCGAGATATGGCGAGCACGCCAAGGTCATCGCCGGCGGCACGGATGTCATGGTGGACATAAAGTACAAAGAGGAGCCGGGGTGCCTAATCAATATCAAGCGTATTCCCGGAATAGGCGCCATCCAGGAAAATGGCGCCGGGTTGCGTATCGGTCCGCTGGTCACCATCCGTGAACTTGAGACCAGCAAACTTGTGAAAGAGCGGCTTTCGGTCCTCTGGGATGCCGCCCATCAATTCGCCTCCCTCCAGATTCGCAACACCGCGACGGTCGGCGGGAACATCTGCCGGGCGTCACCGTCGGGTGAGACCTTAACGCCGCTTCTCGTGCTGGAGGCGAAGGCCAAAGTGGCTTTCTCCGAAGGTGAAATAACCGAGGACTTCACCGCCCTGTTTAAGGGGCCGGGCGCCACCAGTCTCGGTTCCAAAGGACTGTTGACGGAAATCGAAGTGCAGTACCCGGCGAAGGGCAGCCAGGGTGTTTACCTAAAACATGCCGTTCGCGGCGCCATGGATATCGCCATGGTCGGCGTCGCCGTGCTGCTCACGCCCGACGGCACAAACGGCAAGGTGAGCGATGTGCGCATCGGACTGGGCGCCGTGGCACCGACGCCGATCCGTGCATCGAAGACGGAGGCATTGCTGCGCGGCAAACCGCTCACCTCGGCACTGCTGAAAGAAGCGGGGGCACTGGCGGCATCCGAATCAAGCCCGATCACCGATCAGCGCGCGAGCGCGGAGCACCGCCGCTGGATTGTCGAGGCTTTGACCCGCCGCGGTATACAGCGAACCTGGAAAGCGGCAACCGGTAAGGAGGTAGCATAATGAGTATCACCATCAATACGACCATCAATGGCAAACCTGTCAGCGCCAGTGCGGAGGCTTCGACGTCGCTGTTGGAATTTCTCCGTGACACGCTGGAAATGAAAGGCACGAAGCTGTGCTGTAACACCGGTGAGTGCGGCGCCTGTACAGTCATTTTTAACGGCAAACCGATCAACTCCTGCGTCACCGCTGCCGCCGACGCCAACGGCGCCCAGATCACGACCATCGAAGGTCTGGCCGAAGGCGACCAATTGCACCCAGTCCAGCAAGCGTTCATCGACACGGGCGCGGTGCAATGCGGATACTGCACGCCAGGCTACATCATTTCGGTCAAAGCGCTGCTCGACCGCACCACGAAGCCTACGGCAGAAGACATCGAAGAAGCCGTGTCCGGTAACATCTGCCGCTGCACCGGTTACGCAAAAATTATCGATGCGATTCACCTTGCCGCCGATCGCGTCGCAGGGAGGGCGTAAGTCATGGCTAAAGCTGAATTCAAAATTGTCGGCTCCAGCCCGTCCAGAATAGGCGGTGTCGAGCGCGTCATCGGCAAGGGCATTTACGGCATCGATCTGATGATGAAAGATCAGCTCCACGGCGGCATTCTGCGAAGCCAATATGCCCACGCGAAGATCGTTAGCATCGACACCAGCGAAGCCAGGGCGCTGCCCGGCGTGCACGCCGTGGTCACCGCCGCCGACGCGCCGGATGTTCGCTACGGCCGCAGTTATTTCGACCGCCATATTCTCGCGCGCAACAAAGTCCGCTTCATGGGCGACCCGGTTGCTGCCGTCGCCGCTGAAACTCCGGCCATCGTCAAGCAGGCGCTCAAGAAGATCAAGGTCGTGTACGAACCGTTGCCGGTGGTCATCGATCCAGAAGAAACGATGCAACTGGATGCGCCGACTTTGCACGAAGACATGCCGCTGCCCAAAAACCTTCCCCAAGGGGTTCAGGTCAAGAACGTCTGCGGCTTCACCGCGGTCCATGTCGGCGATCCCGAGAAAGCGATGGCTGAAGCCGACGTGGTCGTCGATGAAGTTTACGAAGCCAAGATGATTCACCCGCAGTATCTGGAACCGCGGGTCACCGCGGCCCAGGTCGAACCCAACGGCCGGCTCACCCTGTGGGCCAATTCTCAAGCCCCATTTCCGGTGCGCCAAGAGGTGGCCAAAACGCTCGGCTTACCGCTTAACAGCGTACGGGTGATTTCCGCGGAGTTAGGCGGCGGTTTCGGTGGTAAGGGCAGTGGCATAACCTCGGGCGCGGCCATCGAGCCGATTTGCGGTCTGCTTGCGATGAAGGCCAAGCGGCCGGTGATGATTGTCCTCGACAAGGCCGAGGAAACCATCTCGACGACGATTCGTGCGGGCGCCCGGTTGTACATCAAAACCGGAGTGAAAAAAGACGGCACCATCGTTGCCCGCACCGGCAAGGTGATCTACGACGCCGGCGCCTACTCCGGCTTTGGCGCCCAGGCCGGCGGGCGT
>JBFJTQ010000320.1:0-4573 GCA_041625275.1 Binatia bacterium
AGGGGGATTGCCGCGTGGCGCTCAACGCCTTGGAGATCGCGGCGACTCTCGCACGCGCAGGTAAGGGTGACATCATCGGCCTAGGCCATCTCCAAGAAGCGTTGCAGAAAAAGCCCCTTCAATATGACAAGTCGGGCGAGGAGCACTACAATGTCATCTCGGCGTTCATCAAGAGTTTGCGCGGCAGCGATCCCGACGCCGCCCTCTACTGGCTCATGAGAATGATCGAGGCGGGCGAGGATCCCCTTTTCATCGCCCGTCGCATGATCATCTTTGCCGCCGAGGACATCGGCAACGCCGACCCTCAGGCCCTGCAGGTCGCGGTGGCGGCCAAGGACGCTGTGCATTTTGTCGGGCTCCCGGAGGGCAGGATTCCTCTCGCGCAAGCCGTAACTTATCTTGCCACGGCACCCAAGTCGAACGCCTCATACATGGCCATGCTCGCCGCCGCCAAAGACGTTCGCGAACGAGGCGCCCTGGCGGTGCCTCTCCACCTGCGCAATGCGCCTACGCCGCTCATGGAAACCCTTGGCTACGGCAAAGATTACAAGTACGCCCACAACTATCCCGGCAGTTTGGTTGATCAGGAGCATTTTCCTCCGGAACTCAAAGGGAGAACGTACTATTCACCGTCCGATGCTGGACACGAGAAACGCATCAAGGAACGAATGATGCTCTGGGCGCAGCAGAAAAAGAAATCAAAGACGTAATCTATACCGTTCCAGGCGCGCACACGAACCGCGCATAATATGAATCCACGTGCGCCCACGCACAGCGACCTCACGGAGAACAGCAGCATGACCAACCTCTATCGCCATTTCGTCATCTGTCTCTTGACGGGTCTGGTAACCATCCTTCCCGTCGGAGGAACAATCATTCTTATCGTTTTTGCGGAGAGATCGCTGAGTCCCTTGGTCCCTGCGAAATTTTATTTCCCCGGCTTGGGACTTCTTTCCGTCATCCTTCTCCTGTATCTGCTCGGAGCCACGCTCACAAGCGTTCTTGGGCGATGGCTTTGGTATTGGCTGGACGCGGCACTGTCGCGCGTTCCCGGCGTCGGAGCCGTTTACCAAACCTTGAAGCAGATCCTCGGTTTTGACGATGGCGCCGGTTCCCTCTTCCAGGGCGTGGTGCTCGTCCCAGATCAGGGGACCGGCGCTGCGGAGATCGGACTCGTGACCGCGAGGGAACGTCAAGGTGATACAGAACAGTTAATCGTTTTTGTCCCCAACTCGCCGAATCCGGCACAAGGGCGGCTGTTGCACCTCCCCGAAAGTTGTGTGATTGCGACGGAATGGTCGGTAGACAAGGCGCTTAAGCGATTGTTCTCTCTGGGAAAGGCTTGAGAGGCGCACGCCTGAAGAGCGGTGCGGAGGATTCCCCTTAGGGGACGAAGCTAGGTTTATCCTGAATTCCGCAGTGGAAAGATTAGTCGAGGGACCTAGGGGAAACCTTTCGTCGCGAAGACAATGCGTCTCTACCTCTAAGCGGACTTCAATGGCCGGTACGGGGAGAAGCAATCTCAAAGCGCAGGCGATGGCTTGCCAAGTCACAGCACAGACTTTGCAACTGCGCACTTGGGTGTCTTCGCCACTCCAGGCTTTCCCCAGGCCCAGCCCATCGCGTATCTGCAACTGCGGAATTCGGGTTTATTCGTTGATACCGGCCAGATCGAGCAAAAACGCATAGGAAAATGCCGTCTCGCGATGACGCCTGAAACGGCCCGAAGCGCCGCCGTGACCTGCATCCATGTTCGTTTTCAGCAATAGGCGGTTCCGGTCGGTCTTGAGGGTGCGGAGCTTAGCCACCCACTTCGCGGGTTCCCAGTATTGGACCTGGGAATCGTACAGGCCCGCGGTAACGAGTAGATTGGGATAATGCTTGGGCTCGACGTTGTCATACGGCGAGTAGGATAACATGTATTCGTAATATTTCTGTTCATTGGGATCGCCCCACTCGTCGTACTCTCCTGTTGTGAGCGGAATGGAGGAATCGAGCATCGTCGTCACGACATCGACGAACGGCACCTCGGCGACAACGCCCCTGAACAACTCGGGCCGCAAATTAGCAATGGCCCCAATGAGCAAACCGCCCGCGCTGCGCCCCATGGCGAATAGGCTGTCGGGATTCGTGAACTGTTCGCGGATCAGATACTCCGCGCAGGCGATAAAATCGGTGAACGTATTTTTCTTTTTGAAGAGTTTGCCGTCTTCGTACCATTGCCGCCCCAACTCCTGCCCGCCGCGGACATGCGCAATGGCAAAGATAAAGCCGCGATCAATTAGACTGATCCGCGGCGATGAAAAGGCGGCGTCAATGCTAACTCCGTAAGATCCGTAACCATACAGGAGCAACGGATTCTGCCCGTCCCGCCTCGTGCCCTTGCGATACACGATTGAAAGCGGAATCTCGGCCCCATCTTCTGCAAGGGCGTAGTGGCGCTCCGAAGCATAGTTGGCAGGGTTGAATCCTCCCAGCACCTCTTCCTGTTTGAGCAGGGTGCTCGTACGCGTGCGCATATCGTAGTCGTAAACGGACACTGGAGTCGTCATGGAGGAGTACTCAAAGCGCAAGGTTGCGGTGTCTAATTGCGGATTGGCCCCGAGTTCCGCCGTGTACGCAGGCTCATCGAACTGTAAGTAATGACCCTCATCGCCGGACCACGGCATGACTCGAATCTGCACCAGGCCGCGCCGGCGCTCTTCGAGCACGAGATACTCATTAAAAATCTCGAACTCCCGCAGTAAAACATCTTCGCGATGGCCCACGATCTCCTGCCAGTGTTCCTTACCCGTCTGCGCAATCGGCGTCGCCATGAGGCGGAAGTTCTTGGCCTGATTATTGGTGCGAATCAGGAACCGCTCACCGAAATGCTCCACGTGGTATTCATGATCGCGTTCCCGTGGCCAGAAGACTTTGAGTTCTCCACAGGGATCGTCCGCCTGCAGATAACGATACTCCTGGCTGAGCGTCTGTGACGACACGATCATGAGGAATTTTTTCGACTTGGTTTTGAAGACATAAGTGGAAAACGTTTCGTCTTCCTCCTCGAACACGAGTTCGTCCAGTGACGCATCGGTTCCCAGGACATGGCGATAAATCTGATAAGCCCGCAACGTGATGGGATCTTGTTTGGCATAAAAGAGGGTTCGGTTGTCGTTCGCCCACGCCAGGTTTTCAGTGACCTGCGGAATCAAATCCGGCAACAATTCTCCCGTCATGAGGCTCTTCACATAGGTTGTGTAAATTCTTCGTCCTTCCGTATCCACCGCGTAGGCAAGAATGTCCTGGCCCGAACTCACGGCCCAACCCCCTATAGAGAAAAATTCATGTCCCTGGGCCAGCAAGTTAGCGTCGAGCATGATCTCCTCGGGCTGATCCAGGGAGTGCTTCTTGCGTGCGAAGATTGGATATTCCCTCCCCTCTTCGTAGCGCGTGTAATAGTAGTAGTCGTCGCGCTTGTACGGAACGGAGCTGTCGATTTGTTTGAACCTCCCCTTGATCTCCGCAAAGAGTTTCTCTTCCAGCCCTTTCGTATGGGCCATTTCCTTTTCGGCGTAATCGTTCTCGGCCTTGAGGTAAGCAATCACCTCCGGATTCTCCCGCTCGCGCAACCAGAAATAATCGTCCACCCGGACATGGTTATGCTTTTCAAGCCGCATGGGGATTCGCTGGACCATCTAGAGCCTCCACCTAGCCTTCAAGGGTTAAGGTCAAATCCTAGACAATTTCGCGCTTTATAGCCAGGCAGCGCACGGGCCGGGCTATCGGTAAAGCAATGCGGTTGTAAGAAACGCGCATGCGACAAAGCCAAAATTAAACCCAACCTTGCTCGTCCGCCTTTCTAGCCTAGATTTCTCGCGGGTATGTGCCTCATTAATATTGGCGGTGTCCATGGCGGAGTCGGCCTGGCCTCCCTTGATTTCAGAAATCTCGCGGGCCCTTTCTTTTTGATCCGGAAGATTTGACCACCTTGAGGCTCTTTTCTCGCACCGGACGATCCTCAAATAGTGATACGGAATCGCTGCGAGCCAACGCCTTGGATTGACAACAACACAACGTTATCGGATACTCGCCACCAAACCGAGTCGTGGCGCAGTCTGTGGTCTCAGAGGGGCCGTGAACGAATCCGTTCATGCTTCGACAGACTCTGCGCCGTCCTGGGTTCATAGAAGGAGCGAACGGACAGGGTAGATGAAGATTCAATTACCTGGCCGTTCGGCCTGCGCTCGAGAACTGGAGCGCAGCAATCCTGCAATCAGGGTGCCGGGCAGCCACGACGAGTACGCCGCGAATCCAGCGAAGTGGATTTATGCGTTTTGAAACCGTTCTCCGCTAAGCCTAAAAGTAAACGGAGGGTTTGGATAATGGCAAAAAGGTTTTCGATTTTATCCTTGGTCTTGACCGGCGCACTATTTTTCGCATGGTCGGCCGAACCGGCTTTTGCCCAGGAATCTTTTTACAAGGGCAAGACCCTCCGCATCATCGTGGGTTTCGGCGCGGGCGGAGGATTTGACGCCTATGCTCGCGCGTTGAGCCGCCATATGGGCAAGCATATTCCGGGAAATCCCAC
>JBFJTQ010000321.1:0-4572 GCA_041625275.1 Binatia bacterium
CAACCCGAAAGCCAAGGAAATGAAGCCGGAAGACTTCGTCGATATGCGGATCGTTCAGGAACTCGACAAGAGCGGCTTCATCGCCAATGCGATGAGGTAGGCAAGTGCCGCGGCGGATTTCGGCGACTCCACACTCAATTTCGAATTCGCCACTTTTTATGGAGATCGCCGACGAGCGATCTGACAGCCTTATGGGAAGATTGTGGCCAGTCTCCCCACACGCCTTCGCGATTATTGCTTCGCGGTCGGGCGCTTAACCGCCACCAATATAATACGGTTCGTGCTGCTTTGGTGGATCAGCAGGTTGCCCTCTCGCGTCGGCCTCATGTGTCTGACAATGCCGGAATAGATGTTTCCGGAGGGGATGGCCCAGCTCTGGAACCGCTCCGTCGCCGGGTCGAATCGGACGAGGGCGTCCGGCCTTTGCCCCGATTCGTTGTACCAGACGATCCCGTCCACGACCGCGATGGCGTAAGGGTGGGACTTCGGCCCGCTGGGGGAAGGCCATTCCTTGACCTGTTCCGTTTTCGGGTCCAACCGGCCTAGACGGCCCTGGGAGGAGTTGACGTACCATATCGTACCGTCACTCGCGATATCGAGACGCCGGACGGTTGTCCTGACATTTGGTAATCGGTATTCCCGGATTGCCATCGTCTCTGGATCGATTTTGAGCACGCAGTTGCTGCCGTAGCAGGCTACCCAGGGGACGCCGTCGGGGCTCACCTGTATGCCGTAGGGCCTGGATTTGGGCGTCGGTATCGTAGCCAGTTTGATCTCGCCTGTTGTCGGCGCCAAGCGGCCCACCATGTTGCTTTGCTGCAAGGTGAACCATAGGGTTCCCTTCTTGTCGAAGACCGCCGTATGAGGATCGCGAGCGGCGGGGTCGGGCATTTTGTACTCTGTGACCTTGCCTGTGCTGGGATCCAGTTTGCCGATGGTTGCGTTGCCGTTTCCCGTATACCAGATGCTGCCGTCCTGCCCGGGCGTTACGCTATGCGGTTTTGCCCCTTGCGGCAACGTGTATTCCGAGATTTCGCCGCTCTCGGGTTTAATGCGCCCGACCAGGTCGGCCCATTGCCCGGCCCACCAGATTGACCCATCCGGCGCCTCGACCGGGTCGCGGGCTCTCTGGCCGAGGGTTGGAACCTTCCACTCCCGCAACGTTAATGACGCGTCGCCGGGCACTAGAGTGGGCTTCAACTGGGTTCCCGGAGGAAAATGCGTGGCCAGGTACTTCGCTAGCGCCTCCCCCGCCGGGCTGCCGGACAGATCGATCATGGTCTGAATCAGCTCTTGCCATCCTTCGCGGTTGTACCCGGAACTTCGCGTTATCTGGTTGGTCTCATGGCACGAAGTGCAGAAGTTCTGGACTAGCAGCTTGCCATCCCCTTCGGGAAATGGGGCCGGCTGGCCCCGCGCGGCCACAACACCGACTCCCAGGAAAAACACTCCCGCCAGTAACCTGATTGACAGTTTGGACATCGCTTCTCTCCTCAGTCAGGCGAACCCCACCTAACTCTATAACGAGGCGGTCAAAAGTAAATAAGTCCAAGGGCGCGGCCGTTCAACGGCTAGTGTGGTGTCCCCAACGCTTCTTTACATTTGGTTGCTCCACAGAGGCAGACCTTCCGCCCGTGGTCAATAGGCCGATGCCTTGTGGGCCACCCCGCCAACCCCGTCGAGTGGATTTTCCCACGGCTGGGGCCTGACGGAACCTTTTCGTTCTCGTGCCCACGAACTCCAGTCCCACCTCTGTGGAGCCTGAAACTATGGGGTGGACTGTCAAGAGACTTTTGGGACACTACACTAGGATGCCACCTTGGCACTTTCACGATTAATAGGATGCCACCTTGGCACTTTCACGATTAAAAAGTCAATTTCTCGGCGCGTTATCCCGTTTTGTAAACGTTCTCTTGGTGGCAGATCTCAATAGCTGCATGGCGCCACGTTTCCGCAATTCCGCAAACATGATAAAAAAGCGCGTGGAAGAAAGCAGACCTAAATAGTGGCGCCTGCGCCGCCGCTCGGAAGTGAGGTTGCCATTGCTATACTTCTACTGCTTGCGACTGCGCCCACGAGCCACGGAGCAGCAAATCCTGTGAGATGAAGAGCCTATGCGTTTGACCCTGAGCCTCAAATACGTCGTATGCACCACCCTTATTCTTCTTATAGTCATGGGGATAACGCTCAGCGTCATCGCGAAGCGCCATGAGCAACTGGTTTTTGCGCAGATCGAGATGCAGGCAAGAACCCTGTTTCAGCAGGTGGTTATCACCCGGCGGTGGATCGCGGACCATGGCGGAGTCTATGTCGAGCAATTGCCCTGGGTCAGGCCGAACCCTTATCTTGCGAACGCGACGATTCGAGATATCCAGGGAAAGCGGTACGTAAAAGAAAATCCGGCGATGGTGACCAAGCAGCTGTCCCAGTATGCCGAGAAGGAAGGACTGTACGTATTCCACGTCACCAGTTTGAAGCTCGTGAATCCGGCAAACGCGCCCGATGAATTCGAGGCGGCGGCGCTCAAAATTTTTGAAACCAACAACACAACGGAGTTCTGGAAGATCGAAAAAATCGGCGACGCCCATTACTTCAGGTATATTGCGCCTCTCTACGTGGAAACCGCGTGCCTTACGTGCCACGCGCGTCAGGGGTATAAAGTCGGAGAGGTGCGGGGCGGAATCAGCGTGAGCATCCCTATGGATCATGCCTACGCCCTGTTGAACTCCGACCGGCGTTACATGGCCGCGGGTGGCATCATCGTCGCTGCCGCACTTGTTTTGTCGTTGTTTCTCATGACTCGGCGTATGGTGATAACACCCATCAACACGATGAAGACCCTTATGGCTCGTTTTTCCTCAGGCAAGAGTCCAGACATTCCCTTGCTCAAGACCGGCGATGAAATCGAGGAATTGAGCAGGTCGTTTGTCCAGATGGCGAGGTCTCTCAATGAGTACCACGGCTCTCTTCAGGACAAGATCACGGCTGCGACCCTTGAGCTTACGGAAACGAACAAAAGTCTGTTGCGGCGAAGCCGGCAAAAATCCGATTTCATCGCAAAGCTTTCGCACGAATTGCGGACGCCCTTGACTTCCATCAAGGGGGCCATGGATTACCTGTCGATCAAGCTTCCGCTCCGCGGGAAAGACGACGACCAGGACCTCGTCGCCTTTTTTCAATTGATCAAGAAAAACGCAGATCGGCTGATTCGCCTGGTCAACAACGTGCTCGACTATGAGCGAATAGATCTCGGAAAGTTTGAAATGAATTTCGGACGGGTCAACCTCAAAGGCGCTTTTCAGGAAGTCGTGACGGCTTTCGAGCCGCTGGCGGAGCAAAAAAGCGTGAACATAGAGCTCAAGGCCATGGATACGACTGCCTCGGTGGATGAGGACAGGATCAAACAGGTGCTGACGAACCTAATATCGAACGCATTGAACTTCAGCTCGGTGTCGGCTCGTATCCTCGTTTCCCTTGAATGTCGGGGCCAATACGTGCATGCGGCGGTGGAGGACATGGGAAGCGGCGTCCCGGCAAGTGAGCGAGAGACAATCTTCAAACAGTTCTACACCAAAGACGTCAAAGACGGGACAGGGCTCGGCCTTGCCATCTGCAAAGGCATCGTCGAGGCTCACGACGGCGCCATCGGCGTGGAGAACGTCGAAACCGGCGGGAGTCGCTTTTGGTTTACGGTACCCAAGGACAGAAAGAACGGACCGTTGGATGAAAAAGAGCCTGCTCGTCATTGACGATGATGCCGACATTCTGAGGGTACTCACGGCCAACCTGGAACTCTACGGCTACGAGGCTATTGCGGCTGCGAGCTGGGCGAAGGCGAAGGAGGTGCTGGACGACCGGCTTCCGGATCTCATTATCCTCGACCTCATGCTTCCGGACGGCGACGGGCTGGACATCTGCCGGCAGTTGAACGCTCGCTATCCGAAGATTCCGGTGATTATGCTCACCGCCAAGGACAGAGTGTCCGACAAAGTCATAGGTCTCGAGAGCGGCGCACAAGACTATATCGTAAAACCCTTTGAGACGCTCGAACTCATCGCGCGGGTGAAGGCGTGCCTGAGGAGAAGCGCTGCGATGGATGACACAACGACCATTGGAGACATTACGATCGATAGGAGGGCCAGGACGGTCCGCGTCAGAGGGAACGAGACCGACCTCACCCCGAAGGAGTATGATTTGCTCTCCTTTTTCATCGCGAATCGCGGCGAAGTCATAACCCGGGACACCATCAGAAAGACGGTCTGGAAATCCGCAAAACTGTACTCCTGGAGCCGCGTCATCGATGTCCACATCCAGCACCTGCGCCACAAGATCGAGATGAATCCCGCCGAGCCCGCGTATATCTTGACCGTCCCGGGCGTGGGATATAGGTTCAGGCAGTAAGCGCCGGCTCGCGCAGACACCGCAAAATTTGCAAAATCTTAACAACCTTTAACAACTTCTTTACCGGCGTTTGCTGTATGGCATAGATGGGTTAGGCTCGCGATGGAGCCTCAAAGAAACGGGAAAGCGCCCTATTTGACTCGGAGAGAGTGGGGCAGGCGCCCCATGTAA
>JBFJTQ010000322.1:0-4567 GCA_041625275.1 Binatia bacterium
CGCCATTTATTATCTCCTTTTGAGCATTATTAATGTCGAAAAAATCACTAGCATCTCCGCATTTCAAGTGTCCACGGGGGAGCGAACAGCCTTTCCCTCGTCCAATTTCGATTGTAGTAGGATCGGATCTTTGATGGACTATTCAACCTAACGCCCTGGCGCGAATGGAACCCAGGGTCCAATAAGGCTGATAGCCTCAGCACTGCGTGTACTCTATTCAACTATAACAGGCGACGAGGGTAGTCAATCACGAGGCAATTACGTGACGACTAAGGAGGCAAAGGCGGAAGCGAAGCCGGCAGGCACCATGGCAGTGCCTGCGCATGCGTCAGCTTGACGATTCGCATCAGCTTTTCGAATGCGATTGACAGTTTGTCTCGATACGCAGTACCGTTACGCAGACGAATTACAGGAGGTGTGTCGCCATGGCCGGACCGGTAAAAGAATTTGAGGTACACCCGTATGTCCAATTCATGATGGACAAATACAGCCCCTACAGAAAGTGGATCGAATCCGAAGGCGTGCCGATCATCGGCGGGGCGTTCGTACAGGATGTGCGTACAGAGAAACTCGCCTACTGGAAGAGGAAGGACTGCCAGGGGGCAATCTGTACCTTCTCCGACCAGATGGTCGCCGATGCTTATATCTGTCAGATCGAGCCGGGCAAACAGACAAAACCGCAGCGCCAGCTCTACGAGGAGATCATCACGGTCGCCGCAGGCCGCGGGGCCACGACGGTCTGGTACGAGGGCACCCCGAAGCGGACTTTCGAGTGGGAGCGGGGGAGCACGTTTGCGATACCGCTTAACGCCTGGCACCAACACTTCAACGCCAGCGGCACGGAGCCTTGCCGTTATTTCGCGCTCACCAGCCAACCGGTTGCCTTCGAGCTCTTCCGCGACCCCGAGTTTATTTACAATACCAGCTACATGTTCAAAGACCGCTTCGATCCCGGCGACGCCGAGTTTTTTTCCAAGGAAGGAAAATACTTTACCGAATACTACGGCGGCATTCTTCATTCCAATTTTATTCCTGATATCCGCAAGATCAATTTGGTTCCGCGCGAGAAGCGAGGCAAAGGCACGCGCAATATGTATATCCACATGGCAGGCAGTGCAATGCTGGCGCATGTCTCTCAATTCCCGGTGGGCAGATACAAAAAAGCGCACCGCCACGGGCCCGGCGCCCATGTTTTTCTCCTGGACTCGACGGGTTATACCTTGATGTGGAACGAAGGCGAAAAACCGGAAAAGTACGATTGGCACGAGGGAACCGTCATCTCCCCACCCGCTGGAACATGGCATCAGCACTACAATACCGGTAAGGAGCCTTGTAAGTTCGTCGCTCTACACGCAAACACCGCGGTGCAGCGGGAAGAGAAGGGAGTGGAACAAATCGAGTTCGAGGATGAGGACGAATCCATGCGCAAGCTCTACGCCGAGGAATGCGCCAAAAACGGCGTTAAGGTCGACATGGGATAGCGAGAGGCTTACAAAGCCTTGAGCTATGGGCTGCTTGCTGTATTCGTTTTCGTTCGAGTCGGACCCCGGACTCACTGAGATCAACGGTCGCTGGTTGATTCCTCTCGTATCATTTTACCTTAACACTACATCAAGGGAGATCGCTTCACCGTGAGGGCGGCGCTGCTATGCTTCAACCCGAATTCCGCATCAAAAAGTTTCTCAATGAGCCTGTCGTGACCCTCTCGTTGTGAAGACAATACGCCTCATCCTCGCTCTGCGAGGAATTACAAAGCACATATTTCAGATTTGCACTTTGAGATCTGCAATCTGATATCCCGGAGGGCCGTCTTTGCCACTCCAGGCTCACCCCAGGCTCGGCTTACGCCGTATCCGCAACTGCGGTATCCCGGTTCAAATCACTCCCTTCTCCTTCAACTCTGCAAGCGCCTTCGCATCGTAACCGAGATCATTGAGAAACTCGGCGTTGTGCTCGCCCAGTTCGGGGGGAGGCGCGGGATGGGGAATCCCAGTTTCACTGTAGTCAACGGGGAATCTGACGGTGCGGATCGTTGGTCTATCCTTGCGCTCGATCTCGATGGCGATGCCCATATGCTTGATTTGCGGGTCTTCAAATACTTCCCGCATGTTGTAAACGGGCGTATGCGGAACGTCATTGGCTTCAAGCTGCTCCAGCCAGTGGGCCCGCGGCTTTTCTTTGAAGAATTGGGCGAAGGTGCTGCTTAACTCATCATAGTTTTTGCGGCGATTCGGGCGAGTATTGAAGCGCGGATCGGCAATCAGCTCTGCATGCCCCGCGGCCTTGCACAGTCCCTCCCAGAATTTCTGCGGTGAGGAAAGGTGAATGGCAAAAGGCAGATCATCGGAGCCGACGAAAGCGTAGGTTTGAGACTGTATTGGACGGCTGTAGGGTCCGTGGACTTTTCCCGTCGACAGCGCATCCGTGGCTGCAGCAATCAAGAAACCGATGATCGAGCCGGCCATGGTCACATCCACGTTCTGGCCCTTACCGGTTTGCGCGCGAGAAACTAGCGCCCCCACAACTCCCAGAGCGGCGTAGAGTCCGCTCAGGCTGTCTGCGAAATTGGGTCCGATGGGGCGGGGATTCTTTGCATCCATTAAGAGACTCAATAGACCGCCGAGCCCTTGCCCGACCGTGTCATAAGAGGGGCGGTTGACATAGGGGCCCGTGGGGCCTGTCCCGGTGATAGAGCAGTAGACGATCCGCTCGTTCAGGGCGCGAAGCGTTTCGTAGTCGATACCGAGCTTTTTAGTAACGCCAGGGCGATAGTTCTCCAACACCACGTCGGCCTTTTTGGCAAGCCCGTGGAAGATTTTCTTTCCCTCGGGGGATTGCAAATTCAGCGTGATACTCTTCTTACCTCGGTTATAGGCCCAGAAGTTCGGTTGATCCCCGCCAAGGTCCCAGCCGCGAAACGGATCGCCGCCGTCAGGATTCTCGACCTTGATTACCTCGGCGCCCATGTCGGCGAGCAAACTCGCCGCGTAGGGTCCGGAAATAAAATTTCCCAGTTCCAGTACTTTGATGCCATCTAGGACTCCCTTCATCGCCGTCTCCTTTAAATGGTGAATTGCCGGATCAGTTTTCCGTTGTCCTTATCACAAAAAGACCACGCATCCCAGTTCCGACGAGCCAGTTGCCCAATCGCCAAAGCGGCGGAAAGAAGCCGTGAAATAGACCATGGCCGGTCATTGATTCGCTAGTTTCGTGGTCTGGCATGACAGGTGTTCCAGGCTTTGTTCCCTCACCTTTTGCGCGCCAGTGTGCCGGTTTCCTGATCATACAGGTTCGCCACATACTTCCGCGACTAGCCCTGGGGAGCGCTCAGACATGGCTTTCTTGAAGTTGACTTAATCACAAGCCGTCCGGTAGTTTAGTCTATCGCTCTTGCGCTGCAAGACAGCCCCGGCGCGCCTAACTCCAACCGTGCATGAGCCAGAAATAGTCGAGGAGGAACCCATGGACAGTACGGCCACGCACCTCGAATCGAGAAGCTTCTTGCAACGCTTCCGAATCCCGACCCGCTCGGGGGTTGATGCGAGCCATAATCCGCTCTGGCTCTTTGTCCCCGTTGGGCTTGTGGTTGCTTATCTGGTGCTGCCACCGTTTTTTTTCATTGTTTATTCGAGCTTCATACCACCCCTGGAACTTGAGAGTACGAGTCTAACCGTAGCGAATTACTGGAGCATTTTTTCATCGTTAGAAGACTTCAAATCGCTAGCTTGGAACTCGCTGGTCTTTTCCATCGGCAGTTCTGCTTGGGCTTTGTTGTTCGGCACCACCCTGGCTTGGCTCGCGGAACGAAGCAACGCGCCGTTTCGCGCTCTGGCCTATGTCTCTGCCTTTGTCTCCTTTGCCGTTCCAGGCCTTATAAAGGTCATCGGCTGGATTCTCTTGCTCGGTCCCGAGGCCGGCTTTATTAATGTTGCGGTGGGCGCCACGACCGGGATCATGCCGATCTTCGATTTGTTCTCCATGAGCGGCATGGTTCTGGTCGAGGGGTTTCTCTGGACGCCGGTCGTTTTCCTTCTGAAGGCGACGCCGTTTCGCTCCATGGATCCTTCGCTGGAAGAAGCCGCGGTGGTCGCCGGCAGCACGGATTGGCAGGTATTCAAAAAAGTCACCTTTCCGCTGGCCATGCCGAGCGTCTTATCGGTTTTGACTCTCACTTTCATCAGAAGTTTGGAAGCCTTCGAGATCCCGGCGCTCATCGGTATTCCGGCAGGCATTGAGGTTTTCACGACGCAGATCTATTTGCAGCTTACCGAGGGATACATCCCGGAGTACGGTTTCGCGAGTGCGTATTCAGTGATTCTTATCGCCGCCGTCGGCCTGGCATTGATTCCTTATTATCGAGTGACAAAGCATGCGCATCGCTTCACCACGGTGACCGGCAAAGGGTTCAATCCGCGGCGCAAAGACCTGGGTAAACTGCGTTGGCTCGGAGGCACGCTGATGTTACTGCTGCCCCTGCTGCAACTGCTGCCGCTTACCGCTTTGATGTGGGCCTCATTGACTCCCTACCTCCAGCCTCCATCCATGGCGGTGCTGCGGGAGGCGCGCC
>JBFJTQ010000323.1:0-4565 GCA_041625275.1 Binatia bacterium
CGAAGTTGTCTTTGAATGGGACGACATTCCCGTGGCGGTCGACAAACTCGTCGGGGATCACGATATCGCCTAGTTGATAATTCTGGATAGCTCCCGCGGACCCCAAGTAAACGGTTCGACGGATTCCCTTCCTGTAAAAAGTATTGAGAATGATGTTCCCATCGTCGCCATATACATTTCGAGCAACAACGAGCTTCTGCTTAATCGTGGGATGAGTAAACAGGTCAACATCCAACCCTTCCCTAACCAGTGACGTCTGTTGCCAATTATGCTTTCTCAGCAGTCTTCTCCAAGTTCCTCTAAAACCAAATAGCAGCATGTCTGCCTCGTTCAGTTGTAACGCCCTCCCTTGCGGATTGAGGACGAAGAGCGGCTGCTCTTGCTTGGCGCGAACGAGCCTGTACGTCGAAAAGATGCCATTATAGTGAACTTGGCACAGAACATTGACCGCTCGGTCTTTGCCGCGAACGCTGGTCAAAACTACACGGTAGGAACGGGGATTCGATCTCACTGCGAGATGGATATCACGGTGGAGTTGACCGCGGCGCGTTTGAACGAAGTAGAAATCGCTATAACGATCTCGTTTGTGAAGTCCATACGCGTCTTCAACGGGGTGGTTGTGGACATAAAGGTCACCGGGCGAAATCAAGCCTTTCTTTATCTCGCGTTTCAAGAAATCGGCAAAAGCCCGGGGAAAACGATCAGCCACATACTGATCCATGTCGGCGTGATATGAACCCTGGGGTGCGGGGCAGACAAGCGGTTTGCGAGTAACGGTCAAGGCGTTTGGAGATAACTTAGTGTCCATGACGGAGATAGGCCGAATGTGGGGAACTTTCCCGCGCGGGTACCCTCGTAAGGTTCTAGCGGCGATATCGTCCGCCACGGGTTTTATTTGGTCGTAACTTTCGGTCCCCTGAAGAGGGTGCAAGGCTGTTTCGGTGTATTTCTCAGCCCAGCGGTCTTCGGATTGTCCTTTTCTGTAGATCAACTGGGGGGGTGCCGGCGCATCCTTATGCTCTCCTGCTTCCCCTTGGTCCGCCGTTGCGATAGAAATATTCTTCCAGGAAGATGAAAGCTCACCGCACTCGCTGCTCTTCAGGGTAACCGGACAGGCGGATTGAAGATCGTCCAGGAAATCTTTCCACCCTTCCTCGAACAAAGACTTTTGCAGCTCTGCGAGCTCGCTACTGACTCCTTGGTACAGGCTCAGTGTCCGTATGATCTCCGCCACAGACGGCTCAACTGAACCCTTGCCTGCAGCGCGAGCGTCGAAAGGTGCCGGCTCGGCCTCCAGCGGGAATATCACTAAGGAAAGCCTCGGATCTGAAGGGATTCGCGATGACTTCAAGTCCTTGTAGGAATCCGCATCAAGGAACTGTATGACTTGCGCGGTCTTACGGTCCGCAAGGAGGGCGCGCTTTCTAAGTTCCCTGCTCGCGGCGGTGGAAGCGTAAACCTCAATTTTGTCGCCATACTTTTGTACGACCCTCTTGACCATCAACAACCGTTCTCGGGTAGAGGCCAGAGTGTCCTTGCTGCTGTCCTCGTTCACCAGGACCACCAAGCGTGAGATGTTTTTAGCAATTTCCTGACACGCTTGTGGGAGACCGGGGTCGCCCAAAGCACAGCCAATGATTCGCAGCTGAGACCGGGTGGGAGGATCGAAGTTCGCAGCGTAAAATCCCACCGTAGTCGCGAACGCCGCCGGCGCGAGAAAAACATATAGCGCGATAAGCCCCAATCTTAAGAGTTTCATGGACGATTACCTCTTGATTCTAAGTATGGATCGGTCTAATGCCTGGTGTTGGAAAATTAGCCGTTAATTCATAGCCCGCTCCCGAAGCACACGGAGAGCTAAATGACATAGGTAACCCTAATCCGACATTTTCTCAGACGCGCTCGACCCGCAAGCCCTACAACCATGGGCAATGGGTCGGTGCCTTGAAGGCCTCCCCCCCAAGCCACCTCGGGTACTCTATTAGATGGCTCGGGCCTTCAGGCAACCTGCGCGTTCACGTGCCCACGGTTTCCGGTCTCACGGGCCTCGCTAACCCTGTAGTCATGTGAGTTATTGTCGGATCAAGGTTAACAACCCGCAATGAAGATGAAAGTTCCCGCATGAGGGCAGTGGGCACGATCAGGGACCGTTGCCGGTTGCTTGGCAAGGGAGGAAGTGATGCGATTCCGGTCGGCCCAGGTCCCTCGAAATATATACTATCTGGTGAAATTTGTGGGTCAAACAATGACGAGTGCCTGAGCCCTGGGGTGCTTCATTGCTTGATGAGCGACCGGCAAAGCTGGTCATTGGCTTTGTGTTCCGGCCCGCTAATGCAGTTGCCTCCTCGTCGTGTGGACCCACAGGTTGACCGTTGGACGCTATTTCAAATAAGAATGGAACGGCATGGCGCACGGCACTGGATTACCCTCTGAAGGCATGATGAAAGAAGCATCAACGGATAGCCTTTGACCAGGGTGCCCTGGAAGTGGGTATTTGAGAATCATTGAAAGGAGTACGCGCTCGCGCGTGAGACTGAAATGCCTGAGCAAAATGAAGAACTGCGGGAGAAGGTGGCAAAGTCCTGCCGCATCCTCGCCATGGAGGGACTTGTCGAGGGGATCCTGGGCCATGTGAGTGCTCGGATTCCAGGCAGTAACGAAATGTGGATTCGATGTCGGAGCGACGAAGAACAGGGGGTAAGATATACCACCGTAGAAGCGATCAGGCAGGTCGATTTTAACGGCAGGGGGCCGTCCCTGGGTGAGCGTTATCAAGTGCCGAACGAGCTTCCCATCCACGGCGAGATTATGAAGACGCGTCGCGATGTGAATTGCGTTATTCATGCCCATCCCGTCGAGGCGCTCATTTGTGGCATTACGGGGCTGGATTTCCGGCCAATTTTCGGGGCCTTCAACATGCCGGCAATGCGCATCGCGTTGGAGGGTATCGCGGTATTTCCACGCTCCTATCTGGTTAACCGCCCCGAATTGGCCGCGCCGATGCTTGAAATCATGGGCGACAAGAACATCTGCCTGATGAAGGGTCATGGCATCACCGTGACCGGCAAGACCGTGGAGGAGGCGACCATTCGCGTCCTGAACTTCAACGTTCTGGCAAGAGCTACGCTGCAAGTCGCTCAGACGGGAAGAACAGCCCCGGATATAACGGCGGACGATATTGCAAAACTGCCCAATCTCGGGTCCACGTTTGACGACATCTGGGCTTGGCGTTTTTACGTTAAAAAACTCGAGGAACAGGATCGCCGCTGATGCAATTCTTCAGGGCAAGCGGTCCGGTCGCCTCCCGTGCAGATGTTTAGACCTATCCAGAGCAGCGCAAGCCTCGCTAGTAGTCGCATAGGTTTACGACAGCAACAGGTGCAAATGTCGCAATCCTTCTGGTTACCAAACTCAAAAGAACTTTCAGCTGGTTGGCGGCGGTTTGAATCTCTATGTGTCGCAACGGCCTTTAGAGCAAGACAGCCTCAGCGCTGTCGAGAGAGGAGATAATCGTGATCACGCAAGAATGGAGGACCTCCGAACGCAAGTATGACATCATTGTCGAGCGCGATACCCGCATCCCCGTGCGCGATGGGACGATTCTGGTCGGCGATCTGTTTCGCCCGGCCGCCGGCGGCAAGTTTCCGGTTATTCTCTCTTGCCACCCCTACAACTGCGAAATTCAGACCGCGCCTCTGCGCCCCATTGGTTACGGAAACCTGCGCGGCTATATCGAGGCAGGCGATCCGGCGTTTTATGTGCGCCGCGGCTATGTGCAGGTGATCGTCA
Source organism: Binatia bacterium (assembly GCA_041625275.1). Taxonomy (GTDB): domain Bacteria; phylum Desulfobacterota; class Binatia; order UBA9968; family UBA9968; genus JBFJNS01. The sequence continues at coordinate 3,790 of JBFJTQ010000323.1, forward strand.
ACGTTCGCGGAACGGGAAAGTCAGGGGGGAAATATCAGATGATGGGTCCCCTCGAAGTGCAGGACGTGTGCGACGCGATCCAGTGGGTGGCGGCTCAACCATGGAGCGACGGCAATGTGGGTATGTTTGGTGTGTCCTACTTTGCCTGGCTACAGGTTCAGGTGGGGGCCCGCAATCCTCCTCACCTGAAAGCGATCTTCGCGCCCTGGGGGGCGACGGATTTTTATCGCGATGTCTTCTACCACGGCGGTATCCTGTCGCACGGTTTTCTGCGCCATTGGACCTTGAATTGGGACAACCCCCGGCCAATGAGCTGGTACAAGGAGAAAATGGGAGAAGAAAAGTATCGACAGGCCATCGAAGCCGCGCTGCGCGACGAAGATATCGTGGCCGTGGCCGATCTGCGGCAGGCTTTAGAGAACCCCGAAAAGGGCAAAAATCCCGCGATGGTCGACGTGATTCTTAACTATCTGGACGGCGATTACTATCAGGAGAGAAACGTGAACTATCAAGAAGCCCGGACGCCCGCGTTCCTCGGAGCATGTTGGGGCATGTACGGGCTCCATCTTCCCGGCGCGTTTCGCACCTGGAAATATTGGAAGGGGCCGAAGAAAATGGTGATCAGCCCGCCGCTCTATTTGGATCGGCCTGTCTATCAATACCAGTACGAGTCTTTGCGCTGGTTCGATCAGTGGTTGAAAGGAATCGAAACCGGGATCATGGATGAGCCCGCGGTGCGCTTGTTTATCTCCCCGACGGCGGAATGGAAGATCGCC
>JBFJTQ010000324.1:0-4563 GCA_041625275.1 Binatia bacterium
ACGCCTGATAAGGCTCCCGCTACCATGGCTCTCAGCAAAGGGGTTCGCCCTTCGATCTTCAGAAACAGGAAAAGGAACAGCCCGGCCGACACGAAAAATCCCAAAAGAAACGTGGTAGCGAAAAAACCGGCTATCCATGCGAGAACCTGAAACACCCTAAGCCGGTTGACAGGCCCGGCATCCTCTTCATCCACTGGATTATTGTTCGATTCCGGCATCGCTCCGCCCCAGAGGTTCTCGATTCCCATCTCCAGAGACTTCTGGGTGCCAGGAAAAAACTCCAGAATGAGGCTCGCGAGAAGTATCAGAAGGGTCGGAAAACCAACGATCCAGGGGACGAGCCGGGCGTTAAAGCCGTAGTCGAAAGAAATAATGACCATAGTCAGAACAGACACAAAGAGGAAGATGGTGAACAAAAAAGATTCCCTGTTGAACGGTTTCGCTACGACCCGCTGCGGCAGCGCCGCTCTCGACCTGCGGAACTTTAATAACGGCACCCCCAGGAGAACCACAATCAGACCAAGCAAGATGAGAGAAATTGGCCGGGTAAAGAAAATGGCATAGCTGCCATAAGCAATCATCAGGGACTGATGGAACGCATCCTCCACGAGGGCGCCGAGGATGAAGCCAATGGCAAAGGTAATGACCGGGAAACCAAGCCGTTTGAGCGCAAAGCCGAACACTCCAGCCGCAAACGTGAGAGCGATATCCCAAAGGTTGCCCCGCACGGCCAACGATCCCAGGGCCGCCAGGATCAGCGCGCCTGGCGCAATATAGTAGACCGGCACAAATGTAAGTCCGGCCAGGGGTCGGGCAAGAAAGATGACGAACAGTCCGGCTAGCAAGTTGGATAACACGAGGCCGAGAACCACAGTCATGACAATGTCCATGTGGTATTTGATTAGCAAGGGTCCGGGCTCGAGCCCGTGGAGGATCAGAGCCCCCATGAACACGGCCATTTCGGCGCTGCCCGGTATGCCAAAGGCCAGTGTCGGCAGCACAGCCCCTCCATCCTTGGCGTCGTTGGCCGATTCCGATGCGACGATCCCTTCCGCATAACCTGTGCCGAACAATCCGGGGTTCTTCGAGGATTGGATCGCCGTCGTATATGAAATAAAATTCGCCACCGACCCACCAATCCCCGGTATGATCCCCACGATGGTCCCGATGGCCGATCCACGCAAGAAGGTTCCCGGGTAAGAAAACATCTCTCTCATTCCCTGAAAAATCTGGCGCAGCCCTTTCACCGCAAAGATTTCGGTGCCCTTGCTCGCGATGGTTCCTCCTCGGCTGGTGTAGATGATCATCTCGCTGACCGCGAATAAGCCGATAAAAAGAGGTATCAGCGGGAGGCGGTCCCAGAGGTACTCGCTCTCTCCCGACCATCGTGTCACGGTGAACATATCGCTGTTGCCAATGAAGGATACCAGAATCCCGCATCCGCCCGCGGCCAGACCTTTAAACAGGTTTCCGCGCGCGGCGAACGTAATCGTCAGCAATCCGAAAAAGACCAGCCAGAAGAATTCTGGTGGCCCGAAGGACAGCACGATAGGCCGCACGGCGGGAATCAACAGGACCAGGACCATGATGCCGAACAGGGCACCCAACGCAGACGATACGGCCGCAAGGCCCAGAGCCCTGCCAGCCTCGCCCCTTCGAGCCATCGGGTAACCGTCGAAGCAGGTCGCTGCATTGATCGCCGTACCGGGAGTGTTGAGGAGTATGGCTGTGACCGAGCCGCCTTCGGAGACGGCGCCCATGATTCCAGCGTAGAAGAACATGGCTATGAGAGGGTCCCAACCAAATGTAAAGGGCATGGCCAGCGCGAGCCCCTGGACACCACCTAAACCGGGCATTAAACCCAGGATGAATCCGAAGGCGCTACCCAGGAAGATCACCAGAAGAACTCCGGGATCTGCCAAGCGGCCTACCGCATCGATCAAAGCTTCGGCCATTCGGCTACCCCACTCTCGCCTGAGCCCGACCCATTGCCGTTTGTCGCCGTAAGGTTAGATTATTCGCCTATGGCCGGAACGCGCGGGTTCTTCAATCAATCAGAAACAGAGGAGACCGTTCCGACCAACTGAGTCTGATCATATTGAACGGGGAGATCTTGTGTCAAACAAAGAGTTGCGCCTGTTCGAGCCGGCACTTCCCGCATTGGAGTGCCCCGGCGCCGCCCGTGAAGATTAGTCTGCTGTTCATCAACCGCCGGCAAATCCCTTGGGATTGATCAAGGCCCTTCGATGCGTTCCCGTTCCAATCAAGATCCCCTGGTCGTTGGTGGCGGATACGGAGAATCGAAGCTTGTTTTTTTCCACTTCCAATAGCTGAACTGTCACGGTCACGCTCTGACCGATCTTGGTTGCCGCTATATGCCGGACATCGACATGGATGCCTACAGTTTTTTCGTTTTCGTCTACATAGGGGAGAATCAACTGAACGCTGGTCCGTTCCATGAGGCCGATCATCGCCGGCGTCGAGAGAACATGCGCGCTAAGCTGCGGCGCCCGCATCTCCATCGTAGTGACATAGGTTTGTGTGCATGACAGTCCGGGAATCAATCCGTCCTTCATAGGGCGTATATATCACGGCTTAGCGTATAATTAATAATTGAACCCGGATTTCTCAGTTGAGATTGACGACCAGAACTGAGCGAGGGGCGAGCCCGAAGCAGCGAAGGCCACTTTCTTTATGGATGGGTGAATCTCGCGAGTCGAAGAAAACAGGTTCTGTCAGCCGGAACGCTTCTCCTCCAGGTAAAAGACCGCTGGGTCCAGCTTGAGGTTTTCTCTCAGCGGCTTGGCTTCAGCGTGTGAGAACAGCCGGGCAACATCGCTTTGCTCTTCGACCAAGTCGCCAAAGATCAGCGCCTGAGTCGGGCAGGTCTGCACGCAGGCCGGGAGCAGGCCGGCTGTGATCCTGTGATGACAGAAATCGCACTTCTCCACGACGGAGTCGCGATGAGCGTCATAGGCTTCCTTTTCATGAGGAGTCAGATAATCCACGAAGTAAGACGCCTTACCGTTGTTCGCCACGATCACATCGTAGGGACAAGCCGCGATGCAAGGCTTCACTTCGTCACAGATGCACCTCTCCTGATCGATAAAGATGATGCCGCCATCGCCCTGCGTCATGGCTCCGGCAGCGCACGCCTGCGCGCATGGCATCTCACCGCATTGCATACAGAGCATAGGAATGTAGCTTCTTGTTACCTTGGGATACTCTCCCTGCTCTTTTTCGTCGATTCGAATCCAGGAAACCCCCGGCAGCGTTGAATTCTCCGACTTACAGGCGACGATGCAGGCGTAACAACCCGTGCAGCGGTTCAGGTCGACAGCTAATCCATAGCGGGCCATGCTATTACTCCTTTCTCAGCCGACAAGGGTAGGCGGCCATCCCGACCGTTCCACTCACTGGATCGGTGAAGGAATCGTCGTAGAGTTGATTCACATTCGCTGAGCCATCGAGATTGCCGGAGTCACTGAGGCCGAGGGAGCTACATCCCTGCCACCACCCGTAAGGGATGTAGATGACGTCTGGATGAACAGCCTCTGTGAGCGTCGCTTTCAACCGCAGGCTCCCTTGCATCGTACCGTCACGCTTGGGAGTCTCGACCAAAACCGAATCTCCATCCTGAATGGCAAGCCTCGTTCCAGTTCTGCGATTAACCCACACGCGAGGCTCTTTGTCACACTCTCTCAGCCACGGCACAGCCCTCAATTGGCCGTGGAGCCAGTGCATCGGCTTGAAGCCGCTGCTGAGAATAAGCGGGTACTCCTTGAACAACTCCGGCGTGCTACCGGGTCCGGGCTTCGGTTCCTTCCAGTAAGGCAAGGGATCATATCCCAGGGTCTTGAGTTTCTCCGAGTAAATCTCAAGTCTTCCGGTCGGCGTCGCAAATCCTTTGGGTTTGCCGGTCTTCTCGTCGCAGGCCGCATACCTCCGGTAGTTCGGCTGAGCCGGTGCATGATAGACACCTCTGGGCGAAGCGGCCAATTCATCCGGTGTGACCTTGAAAGGTTCAAGCATGTGATTGAACGCCTGCTTGATATCCCCGTTCCAAAAGTCGTTTCCGTAGCCCAACCTCTTGGCCAACTCAAAGACGATTTTCGCGTCCGGCCAGGCTTCCTGCGGCGGTTGCGCCACCGCCTTGCGATACATTAGGTAGGGTGCACTGTAGTTGATGAATTCCGACTCCCAGTGCGAAGCGCAGGGCAGAATGATGTCCGCCATTTCCATTGCCGGAGTTTTCCAAAGATCTCCGACAGCCGAGAACTCCAGGCTTTTCAAAGCCTCCATCATTTTGCGCGAGTTGGGGTTCGACGTTGCCACGCCCGAGGCAAGAGCCAGCATTCCCCGGATTGGATAGGGCTTTTCCGTGAGCATCGCGTCCGCCACGAGGTTCATGGGACCGACATATTCCTGGTTAAGGGACCTGACCTTGAACCCGGACATCGTCACCAGGCTCTTTTCATTCCAGTCCTTGGGCAGAAAGTGGGCTCCCTTGACATCTTTAAACGCAAGGTCGGATTCGAAACTGAGCCCCCCTTGTACATCCCA
>JBFJTQ010000325.1:0-4563 GCA_041625275.1 Binatia bacterium
AACATGGTTACCGCCTTTGCAGACTCCTCAGGTCAATGTCTCTTGAACCTTCGCGCGAGAAGCGAAGTACTGTCCGAGAAAAACCAGCGTAAAGGTTATCGTCACCATCAGGACGCCCACCACGCAGGCGTCCTGCACTTTGGCTGCTTCCCAAAGATTCCAAATGAGGACCGAAAAGACGACGCTCCGCGGTGTATAGAGCATCACCGGAATAGTGAAGAGAGCGATGCTAAGCATGGCGCTATACAACCAGCCATTCACAAAAGCGGGAACCAAAAGCCGGAGGGTAATGAGGAAAAACGTTTTCAACCAGCCAACCCCGCAGACCTCAGAAGCCTCTTCAAGTTCTTTGTGCAGCTGAAACATGGCTCCGATCATAATGCGGCTTCCGTAGCTGATCCTCTTGGTAATCATGCCAATGATGATAATCCAGATCGTTCCGTAAACCGGAATCATCCAGTTTATTCGTAGATAGAGAATGATAAGGCCCACGGCAACTACGATGCTGGGAATGGCATGGGGCAAAAAGGTAAGCAGATCCATGGTACGTCCGCCTTTGATCTTGCCGCGAACGACAAACCAGGCCGCGAGGGAGGAAAGAAGCATCGTTCCGGTGGCTACCGCGAACGTGACGAAGAGGGTATTTTTAAGGGCCAAGGCGAATTTGGGGATTTCCGCTAGGTTGCGGTAACTATCCAGAGTCGCGTTGGAGAGCGCTGCGAAAGATGGCGGCTGCAGGTAAGGCAGTAGGCTTCCCCATATCAACACGAGCATCGGAAAAATGACGGAGAAAGCGAAAAACAGGGCGGTAAAACCCAAGGCCGCATAGCGCCACTTGCCAAGATCGATAATTCGGGGCCGATACGCCTTGCCGGTGATGGTCGTGAAGCGCTCGGAGTGTTTTGTGGCTCTGGTGAAGAGGTATATCAGGACAACGCTGAAAAGGACAAAGATAATCGATACGGCTGCAGCCACGCTGTATTGCGGCATCTGCGTTGTCGTATGCGTGGCGAAAAAAATCTTGGTCGTGAGAAGTTGCATGCCGATGGGGAGGGCGATGATTGCCGGAATTTCGAATGACTCGATGACGGTAATGAAGTAGTAAATAAAGGCCGCCAGGATTCCGGGAAGCATCAACGGGGCCGTGATGAGTCGCGACGTGCGCAAAATGCCGGCCCCTGTGGTATAAGCGGCCTCTTCCAGAGACGGGTCCATGCTCTTGAGCACGGCGGCCATCATCAAGAAACTTCCGGGTGTGAGGCGAATGCCCTCCACAAAGATCAAGCCCGTCATGGAATAGATATTCAGGGGAGCCTCCTCGAGACCGAACAAATCCATGATAAGGGTGTTCATCACTCCGATGTCTGGGCTGAGAAGTAAGATATAGGAAATCGCGAAGACGAGCCCGGGAATGGCGACCGGGGCGAAAAGCAAAGCATAGGTCACGTTGCGGAAGGGCAGATTCGTTCGTTCGACCAGCCAGGCAAAGATGGATCCCAGGCCGACCGCCAAGGTTGTCGCCCCTATCCCGAAAACCATGGTGTTCCAGAGCATTTCAAAGAAATGGCGGTCGCCGAAAACCTTTGCGTAACTCGCAAGAGTAAAGGAGACTTCGTCCCCGATTTCCCAACCGGGGTGAAAACTATCCCACAGAAGAAAGAGGAGGGGGCCGAGCGTGAGATACGCAAGCACCCCCATGATCGCGTAGAAAAATACCGTGCGGGGATTGAGCCATTGAGTCACACTGGTAAGGATCCCCGATCCATAGGGGATTCCTTCGACCTGCGTCGCAGCCTTCATGCCGATCAGCCCTCGTTATTCTCTTTGCTATTCAATACCAATGATTCTCCTAAACTGCTCGCCATAATGTTCTTTGGCGGCCTTCACGCCCCACTCCCAATCAAACGGAACCGCTTTGACTTCAGCCAATTCCTTCTGCTGGAAGTTGCCGGGAATCATGGCGTGGCCGTAACCGCTGCATTTTTCCATGCCCTGTAGATAATCCGGGGCGCCCATCATCCAGTAATTGAATAGCGCGGCCGCATGGGGGTGGGGGGCATGAGACATGACTCCCATCAGCATGGTGTCGAGCGGCACGATCGGTTTCAGAGGTTTCCAGTCGATCGGGGCACCCTTAGCCTTGAATTCAAACAACGGGATGCGATGGATGACGCCGGGGCCGACGATGGCCTCTCCGGCAGCAATCATTTGCGTAATGACGGTGTTGTTCGGGTGATATTTCGGTCGCATCTCGCCAAGGTCTCTGAGGTACCGTTTGGTTTTTTCCATGCCCCATTCCTGGGCTAAAATAATGTATTCCTTGAGATCCGTGTCGATCGAGATCTTGCGGTTCGCGAACACCGGGTCAAGCACGTCCTCATAGGACTGGGGAATCTTATCCTTGGGAATTTTTCTGGTGTTAAACGCCAGGCTGCGCGGGTTCGTGTAAGCGATGACAGCAGTGCTGTTCGGGCTGACCAACCCGGGAATTTTTCTGTAAGTCGAAACCCGATCCTTATAGGGCAGCTGCTGCAACAGACCTTTTTTCTCCAATCGGGGAACGTGGTGCACGCTGAGATTGCCGATATCGACCGTATACATGCCGGCAACGCCTTCGAGAAGAATTCTTTGGACGATCTGAGCCGTGGTGTACTCCGTGTGCTCGACGGCGATGCCATATTTCTGCTCAAACGGTCCCGCGAAGAGTGATTTGCAGGAAGGGTCGGGGTGGGCCCAGACGACCAGCTCGCCTTCCTTCTTGGCTTCTCTCACGAGGGTTTCGTACTCGCTCTCCGGACCGATCCACCAGCTAGGCACGTCTGCGGCGGAGGGCGTGGAAGAGTAAAAAACGCTTAAGAACAGAATCACCAGACCCTGGATCAAAAATGATTTCTTCATCTTTTTACCTCCTAAAGGTTGGCCTCTGCTGCGGTTTAGTCGAATAGCAGAGTTGGCAGGGGTTGACGCCCTTACAGATAATTTCCACTGCTGCTACCACCGGTAAAGAATGGGAATTAAAGCTGCCTTATGCGCCGAAGGCGAATCCTGTGCTTGACCGCGCAAGGAGAGTGCCAATGCGGTGGTCGAAATGTTCGGGAAGTCTTAAGGCGATTAAAAAACCAGCACTTAGGGGTATTCGAGAAAACAATAGGGGCGTCTTGAAAAATTTGCTTTGTGCAGATTGCTTACACTGAAGAAGAGTAATCAATTACGGTTGTAAACAAGCTGTACAAAATCTTGACCAACGAACCCGTTTGGTAGAGTTCACCCTGCAAAAATCGAACTATTGGGCCAACGTCCGCACCTGGAACGCTCATGACTACAGTTGTGATGTGCATGATGGATACATCGGGTAAGGCGGGCATCTTACAGCCTTCGAGTCTCCGTCGTAGAGAAGGCCCGCAGGTCGACCCATTTCTCCGACCACTTAAATTATCTCCGTATTTGTGTTATTTTTGCATCCTCGATGAGTTTCGAAATCCGAAATCCGCTTCAGCGGGATGAGACGTTCATGCGGCTCGCACTGGCGGAGGCCGAAATGGCGGCACAGCGCGCCGAGGTGCCGGTCGGCGCGGTGATTACGTGCGGCGAAGAAATCATCGGCCGTGGTTTTAATCGCAGGGAAGAGCTACAGAGCCCATTGGCTCACGCAGAGCTTCTGGCTATTGAGGAAGCTTCGCGCAAAATGGGTAGCTGGCGATTGCCGGAGTGCGACCTTTATGTCACTCTCGAGCCGTGCGTGATGTGTGTCGGCGCGATTCTCCAGGCGAGAATGCGGCGCGTGGTTTTCGGTTGTCTCGATCCGAAGGGCGGCGCTGTGCAATCCTTGTTCACGCTGTGCGATGATTCTCGGCTCAATCACCGTCTTCCGGTCACGAGCGGAGTCCTCGATCAGGAATGCGCGGGCTTATTGGAGAGATTTTTCCGAGACCTGAGGCACGCCGGGAAGCAAAGATCCAACGCGGAGAGGTGGCCGAGCCCGGCTGAAGGCGCTTGACTCGAAATCAAGTTCACGGGGAACCGTGACGGGGGTTCAAATCCCTCCCTCTCCGCCAAACCCTCTTTGGATCATGCCCAAAGATGTGTTTCGCAGACATAGTAACCGATACAAGTAAACAGTATTTCCTTCCGTCTATTCTCCCTCGCGCATTTTGGGCAAAGTTGACGATGATAAAATCCATCTGGATGAGGTTTGCGGGTCCGCTTTTTCCCACACAGATCGCAGAGAATCTCAATCGCGAGCATTCTCATGTGCGGCCACTTCAATAAGAAAACCTTTTAGTTCGGGCAACCGCACGGACATGGGTCTCCTATTGTCTCGTGCCAAAAGGCTTCAACCACGTCTGGGAGCGGCCCATCGCGAACATTGGCGATTCCCGGTATAAATAGCGCCTCCGGACGACTGCCACGCTGCCACAGCCACACAGTTATCTTTGATTGAATACCGAGCTATGTTTTTCTTACGCTACGGCAAGGCGCTTGACCTTGATTTTGTCTGCGTGTTTTGCCGCCTGTGCCAAATCATACGTTGCCTGCAAACGTAGCCACGTCTCGGCGCCGCCA
>JBFJTQ010000326.1:0-4561 GCA_041625275.1 Binatia bacterium
GCTCCCGACTTCGAACTTGAAAGCACCAAAGGCGGGAAATTGAGGCTAAGCAGCCTCAGGGGCAAAAACGTTTTGATTAATTTTTACGTTTTCGATTACAGCCCTACTTGAGTTAAACATTTACAGGCGTCCGGTTCGCAGATGACAATTATGCCAAATTTCAGGCGGAAAATACGGAGGTGTTGGGAATCGCCGCGGCGACGAGGTTCGCCCAGCAAGCCTTCGCGGATTTCACGAAGGTCGAGTATCCGCTACTTAGCGGCGGCACCGATGTGACAGAGGTGCACAAGGTCATGAAAGCGTACGGTGTGCTAGATGAGAAGAGATTGATCGCCAGGCGTTCCTACATCATCATCGACAAAGAAGGCGTGGTGCGTTACCTCAACAAACGCCCGTCGAATTGCGAAAAGGATCTTCTTTCTACGCAGGAGCTGTTAAACGAAGTGAAAAAAGTCAACGCAGGCAAATAAGGCGAGGGATATTAAACAAAGGAGGAGAGAATGATTAGGAAGAAAATTATTGCGCCGGTCGTGATAGGGTTGGGAGCGATTTTCTTGGCAAGCCAGGTTTCCGCCCAAGATGTCGTCGAGCAAAGAATAAAGTTGATGAAGGCAAACGGGGCGGCCAGTAAAGCCCTCAAAGCGGCTGTCCCAGACAAGGACTACGCTACCATCCAGGTAAAGGCAAAGGATATTGCCGGCGGCATGGAAAAGGTTGAAGGCCTGTTCCCCAAGGGAAGCACTTCCGACAAGTCCCGGGCGCTGCCGGCGATTTGGGATAAATGGGACGAGTTCAAGAGCGCCACCAATAATGCGAAAAAAGCCGCGAGCGAACTGGCGGAGGCAGCAGCGGCAAAAGACGCGTCTCTTGTAGACGCCAAATACAAGGCTCTCGGTCAGAGCTGCGGCGGCTGTCACAAGCCGTTCCGAGCAGAGAAAAAATAGTAACTAGAGACTTTACCGACTAACTCAAAAGAAGGCCCTTTGCCGTTGTTGCAAGGGCCTTCTTTTTTTGTCATGTTTCTGATGAATTAATTAAGAATCCACAACTCATAAGGGGGTAACCACACATGCGGCGGCTTGGTCGTACCTTCGTTATCTTACTGCTTTTATCCGTCTTCGCGATTGCCACGGCCTCGGCACAGGTTGCGCGCCTCAATGTCGGCTACAGCGCGGTCAGCGCCGACCAAATGCCTGCCTGGGTCGCCAAGGAGACCGGCATCTTTGCCAGGAACGGCCTCGAAGTCCAGGTGATCTTTTTTACTGGCGGAACCACGGCCATCTTGGCGCTCGTATCAGGCGACGTGCCGATTACGCAAGTATCTGGGCCTGGTCTGGTGAACAGCGTCATGGCTGGCTCAGACGCAGCTTTTGTCGCCGCGGGAATGACTTCGCTCAACTACGTTCTGATGGGAAAACCGGGTATCAATGCGGCCGAACAGCTAAAAGGCGGGACAGTGGCCATCAGCCGATTCGGCTCAGCAACGGACTCAATAGCGCGATTTGCGCTGAGAAAGATCGGCATGACCCCGGGGAAAGATGTCACCCTCATTCAAGTCGGAAGCGGCCCAGAGCGGCTCAGCGCGGTGTTAACAGGCAGGGTGAGCGCCGCGGTTATTAATCCGCCTTCAAGTTTTGTTGCGGAAAAACGGGGCCTTGCAATTCTGGCCGACGTGGCGAAGATGGGGTTGGTCTTCCAGCACACAGGAGCCGCGACCACACGCCGGTTCATCCGGGAGAATCCGGACATAGTGCGCCGTTACGTGAAGTCTCACGTCGAAGCCGTGCATAGAATGTGGACGGATAAAGAGGCAACCGTTCGCATCTTGGGCAAATACATGGGCGGGGGTGTGGATCGTGAAATCTTGGAAAAGAGTCGAGAGAACATCCTCACTGAATCCCTGGTGCCGAAAAAGCAATATCCCACCCTCGAAGGGCTCAAAACGGTCATTGATGAGATCGCCGAACGCGACCCCAGGGCCAAAAACGCCAAACCAGAGCAATTTGTAGACTTAACCTTTATTAAAGAGCTGGATCAGAGCGGCTATATCGACAGTCTCTATAAGGCAAAATAGCCTTAAGTCGCACACTGTCGATGCTGACTTCAAAAACGGGCGAGGCGGGAGCCGCAGAGATTCAGGAATGGGCAAACAGAATCGCTCGGCGCTTGGATGACAAAGTCAGCGTCGAAGTCTATTTCGACGCGGATTCTAGCACTTACCTGCTGCGGTTAATGAAAGGCGCTCGCGTTCTTCTATTTCGACTCTCGGGAGCCCAGGTCCACAGTACGGGGCGAGAAACGGAATGTGAACGGACCCTGCAGCGAAAGATCAAAGACCTGCACAGCTTGATCTAGCAGGTGCCGTTGATGTGATTTTTTTTCCAGCAGACGTCGGATCGCTGCGCCAAGCTCTCTATGAGTGAACGGTTTGGGCTGGTATCCATCGCAGCCACCAGCCAGACACTTTTCTCTATCTCCGGGGAGGATTTTCGCCGTCGCGGCGAGAATGGGTATTGAACGCGTTTTGGGATTGCGCCGGATGTGAGACACCGCTTCCAGGCCATCCATTTTCGGCATGCAAATATCCATGACAATCACCTCAGGCATCTGATCGGCCGCCTTTCAATACCCTCCTGCCCGGATGTTGCAACGAGAACCTCAAGTCCTATGAATTTCAATTCCTGCGAGACAATCTCGACGGTGCGTTGATTGTCTTCAACTAAAAGCACTTGCTTCTTCATCGCCCCACTTTTCGGGGCGGTCCTTGGCTATGAAGTACCGACCTCCTGTCGCAGATCGAAGTATGATTTCGGATCTGACTACCATTACAACCGTCCGGCCGCAACACCCTGTGGAAATTTTAACCAAAGATGACACAGGAAGTGACACGGAAGGCATTGTGGCCACCCCTGCAATCTTTACGGAGCTGTCTCCGGTGATCTCGATTGGAAAAGGAAATCTATCGATATGGGGATAAGCTAGCCGAGCACTCGCGCAATGTCTTTTGCGTAATAGGTAAGGATCATATCGGCCCCGGCGCGTTTGATCGAAAGTAAGACCTCCATCGCGATTCTCTGCTCATCGACCCAACCGTTTCGTCCCGCGGCCTTGATCATTGAGTACTCTCCGCTGACGTTATAGGCAGCCACGGGATAGCCAAACTTCTGTTTGACTCGATAAATAATGTCGAGATAAGCCAGTGCGGGTTTGACCATCACAATATCGGCACCCTCCTGGATATCAAGCTCAACCTCGCGGAGCGCTTCGTCCGCGTTACCCGGGTCCATTTGGTAGGAACGCCGGTCTCCGAACTGCGGCGTCGATTCCGCAGCCTCGCGAAAGGGACCATAGAAGCCCGACGCGTATTTCGCCGCATACGACATGATGACCACCCGCACAAAGCCGTTTTGATCTAACGCTTGCCGGATCGCCCCAACCCGACCATCCATCATATCCGATGGCCCCACGATATCAGCTCCAGCGCGAGCGTGAGACAACGCCTCTTTGGCCAGCAACTCGAGCGTCGCGTCGTTATCGACGTCCCCGTTCTTGATCACGCCGCAATGCCCATGATCGGTATACTCGCACAAACAAACGTCCGTCACCACAAGCAGCTCCGGAACCGATTCTTTGATTGCTCTGATCGCTTGTTGGACAACGCCATTGTCGGCATAGGCCTCCGATCCGAAAGCATCCTTGCGTTCTGGGATGCCGAATAGAATCACGGCAGGGATGCCAAGGGAGAAAACCTCTCGGCATTCCGAAACCGCCCGATCGACGGAAAGCTGAGCTATACCCGGCATGGACGAGACAGGCCGGACACTGTCGCGTCCCGGTCCGACGAACAGCGGATAGATGAAATCCCTGGCACTCAAGGCAGTTTCGCGCACCAGCTGGCGCAGCGCTTCGCTCCGTCGCAGTCGTCGCGGCCGGTAGACAGGAAATTGCATAGGCTTCTTCACCCCTTTGATTGTTTAGGCCCCAGGTCTCTAGCTTTGACCGGAAGTTTCGTAGTAACTGGCAATCGCACGCACCAAGCCGGAAACCGTATACTCCTCGGAAACGACGTCGGCATGCAAACCCAAGTCAGCCGCTGTTTGACTTGTTATGGGTCCGATACAAGCGATGACAGGTTTTTGCAGGAGATCGACCAGCTTTTTGGCCCCGACCAGCCGGACAAAATGGGAAACAGTGCTGGAACTCGTAAATGTGATCATATCGATCTTCTTGTCCCGGAGCAGTTTCAAGAGCTTACCCGTGTCGCTTTTCGGGACGGCCGTCCGATAGACTTCCACAACATCGACCGTGCCCCCCCATTGGCGCAAGGTATTCGGTAAGATGTCCCTGGCCTGGGCAGCGCGTGGGATAAGGATTCGCTTGCCGCTAATTTCCTCAGGTCTCAGGCCGTCCAGAATTCCTTCGGCCTGGAATTTTTTCGGTACCAGGAAAGGCCGAATGCCGGCCTGTTCGAGGCGCCTTGCGGTCTCGGGCCCGATGGCTACAATTTTGATGTGGTTCATATGCTCGGCACTTCTGTGAAGATGGCTCATGCGCGCCAGAA
>JBFJTQ010000327.1:0-4558 GCA_041625275.1 Binatia bacterium
CCGTCTGGGTGATGCGTCAGGCTGGTCGCTATATGGAAGAGTATCGCAAGCTGAGGGCCCAATACGGCTTTCTCGAACTCTGCAAAAGACCAGATCTCGCGGCTGAGGTGACTGTAACGCCCGTCGAGCGCCTCGGTGTCGATGCCGCCATCTTGTTCGCCGATATTTTGCTCTTGCTCGAACCGATGGGGGTGGGTCTGGAGTATTCGAAAGGCGACGGCCCGGTGATTCATCGACCGGTGCGCACGGGCGCGGACCTGAAGCGCCTGAAAGACGTGGAGCCTGAAAAGAATTTGTCCTTTGTCTTCGAAGCGGTTAAGAAATGCTGTGCGGCGCTGAATGGCAAAGTCCCCTTGATTGGATTTTCAGGCGCTCCTTTTACCTTAGCCTCGTATCTGATCGAAGGCGGCGGCTCGCGGAATTACATCCACACGAAACGGCTTTACTATACGGATCCCGCTGCCTGGAAGGATCTCATGGAGATACTCGCGCGTGCCATTGCCGAGTATTTGAACGGCCAAATCGCTGCCGGCGCGCAGGCCGTCCAATTGTTCGACAGCTGGGCTGGCTGTCTTTCCCCAGCTGATTACGAACATTTCGTCTTGCCCTACACTCGCGCAGCGGTCGAAGCGATTACTCCTGGTATTCCCGTCATTAATTTCAGCACGGGTACGGCCGGATTACTGAATCACATCCGCGCTGCGGGGGGAGACGTGATCGGTCTCGATTGGCGCGTCAACCTCGACGACGGCTGGGCAACGGTCGGGCACGACGTTGCAGTGCAAGGCAACCTGGATCCGGTGGCGCTCTTTGGCGCACCAGGGGAGATCAGGAGTCGTGTCGCGGACATTTTGCGCCGCGCCAGCGGCCGGTCTGGACATATTTTCAACCTGGGCCACGGCGTCTTGCCGGAAACTCCGGTGGACCATGTCATCGCCATGGTCGAGGCCGTCCACGAACTCAGCGCACAATAAAATCCCCGCCATGGACGCAGTGTACCAAGCCGTGCTTTTGATCGCCTTCGGCGGCCCGGAATCCCCTGAAGAGATTCGCCCCTTCCTCGCTCGGGTTCTCAAAGGCCTACCCGTCCCGCCGCAGCGTGTCGAAGAGGTCGTGCACCACTACGAAGCCGTCGGTGGCCGATCGCCGCTGAAGGAGATCACCTACCGCCAGGCTCATGCCCTGGAGCAAGCTCTCCGAGAGAATGGTCTTCCCTTGCCTGTCTATGTTGGCATGCGCAATTCGAGTCCCTTCTTCGTCGAGACATTGAAAGAGATGATCGCTGATGGCGTGAAAAAGGCTATCGGCTTCATTCTTTCCGCGCAACAAAATGAGGCCGGCTGGGAGCGATATCAGCGGGACATCGCCAACGCGCAAGCCGAGCTAGGTCGCCAGGCTCCCGCGGTCGATTACTGCGATAGCTGGCATGCACACCCCCTGTTCATTCAGACCTGGGCGGAGCTTGTTCAGGCGAGCTTTGCTGAACTGCGAAACGGTCAGGAGGAAACACCGCTGATATTCACCGCACACAGCCTTCCCGTGCCCATGGCGGCGCGATCACCCTACGTGGCCCAGCTGCAAACGGCGGCGCGTTTGATTGCTGAGAGTCTCGGCCACGCACGCTGGTCCATCGCCTATCAAAGCCGTAGCGGCAAGCCGAGCGACCCGTGGTTGGAGCCCGACATCATGCAAGTCATTCGCGCCCTGGCGGCTCATGGAATACGCGAGGCCATCGTAGCACCCGTCGGCTTCGTCTGCGACCATGTTGAGGTGCTCTATGACCTCGATATCGAAGCGCGCAAGGCCGCCGCGGACCTTGGACTGCGCCTGGTACGAGCCAGCAGCCCCAATGATCATGCGAGGTTCATTCAAATGATGGCTGATGTCATCCATAGGAAGATTGTGGGGGCCAAGGCGAGCCCATGAACCGCCGCATCATCGTCGTCGGCGGCGGTATCGCCGGGCTCGCGACCGCTCATCGGCTCGTCGAGCTAGATCGGGAAAAATCCCTCGGCCTGCAAGTGACACTCCTCGAAGCCTCGCCGCGGCTCGGCGGTTCCATCGCCACGGAGCGAGTGGATGATTTTATCGTCGAGGCCGGCCCCGATTCCTTCATCACGGAAAAACCTTGGGCATTGCGACTCTGCGAGCGGCTAAGCCTCACTCCCCGTCTTGTGTCGACGCAGTCCGCCTATCAGAAAATCTACATCGTGCACCAAGGCAAGTTGGAACTCCTTCCCGAGGGGTTCTTACTGCTGGCGCCGACGCGGCTGTGGCCCTTTATCCGCACTCCGCTTTTTTCCTGGGGTGGCAAGTTGAGAATGGCCGCGGAGATTTTGCTTCCGCGTCGAAATTCCGACGACGACGAGAGCCTCGCCGCTTTCGTGCGACGGCGCTTCGGGGCCCAAGCTTTGGATCGGGTCGCCCAGCCGTTGGTTGGCGGAATCTATGCGTCGGACCCTGAACAGCTGAGCCTTGCGGCCACCATGCCGCGCTTCAAAGAGATGGAGCGGACCCGACGCAGTATCCTCTGGGCAATGTGGTCCGATCAGCGGCGCAGAAATCGCCGTCAACAAGCGGGCAGCGGCGCGCGCTGGAGTTTGTTCGTGACCCTAGCCGGGGGCATGCAAGAATTTGTGGATGCCATCGTCGCCCGCCTGCCCGCGGAAAGTCTGAGGGTCAACGCGCCTGTTGCCAGCCTGGCATTCGATGACAGCCAACGAGTCTGGAACATGACAACGGACCGTGGCGAGAGCTTTCAAGCTGCCGCCGTCATACTCGCAACGCCCGCTTTTGGATCCGCAAAAATCCTCGCTTCAGTCGCTCCGGCTGCATCCGCGGAGCTGGAAAAGATTCCCTACGCCTCTACCGCAACAGTCAGTCTCGCCTACCGGCAAGAGGACCTTCCGCGCGCGCTCGATAGCTTCGGTTTCGTCGTGCCCGCCATCGAGTCGCGCAGGATCATGGCCTGTACCTTTAACAGCCTCAAATATCCCGGCAGGGCGCCGGACGGCAAAGTGCTGCTGCGCGCCTTCGTCGGCGGCAGCCTGCAAGCGGAATTGTTTCAAGACGATGACCGGGCCATGGAATCCAATGTGCGCGAAGAGTTGGCGGATCTGCTTGGCATCCGAGCCCGCCCGCTTTTTTGCCGTATCTGGCGCTACCCCCGTTCCATGCCGCAGTACCGCGTCGGCCACGAAAAGAGCATTCAACGAATCGAAGCGCACCTGGCAAAGCTACCGAGCCTCGGTCTCGCGGGGAGCGCGTATCATGGCGTCGGCATTTCCGATTGCGTCCGCACGGGCGAAGAGGCGGCCGAGAGAATCGTCAATCAACTCTGAGTCACGTCGGTTGGCTTCAAATCTCTCTTGACCGCACAGGTGAACTGGACTATCAATCTGGTAGTCGAGCTTTCGCCCATCTCTAACGCGACCGTCAAGGAGCCAGGTCCAATGATCATCATCGACTCCCAAGTCCATATCTGGGCCCCAGCCACGCCGGAAAAACCCTACGCCACCGAGGATGCGTCCGCACCGCATCGTCCGCAGCCGTTCGGCCACGAAGAACTCCTGCGCGAAATGGCGGTTGCAAGAGTTGACCGCGCCATTGTGGTTCCCCCCACGTGGGAAGCAAATCGCAATGATACGTCGCTGGAAGCGGCTCGGTTGCACCCGGACCGTTTCGCGGTGATGGGGCGGCTAGCCCTCAACCATCCGGCAAGCCGCGGCCGATTGGCCGCATGGAAAAAACAGCCCGGCATGCTCGGGATACGCTGCACTTTTCGCCAGGGCCGCACTCGGACATGGCTCGACGACGGCACGGCGGACTGGTTTTGGGGCTTGGCGGAACGCTACGCCATACCGGTCATGGTTTTCGCGCCCCAAGCGGTGGCGAAACTTGGCGACATAGCCAAGCGCCATCCGGGACTCCGGATGATCATCGATCATATGGGACTGAGCTCCGAGCTACGCGGTAAACCCTTGGGGCCGGCTGTGGATACACTCCTCGCGCTCGCGCCGCTGGCGAACGTCGCGGTGAAGGCTTCGGGCCTGCCGGTCTATGTGGACGAGCCCTATCCATTTCCAACCCTGCACCCTCAAATTCGCCGGGTTGTCGAGGCCTTCGGCCCGAAACGAGTGTTTTGGGGCACAGATCTATCGCACTTGCCTTGCCCTTACCGGCAAGCCGTGACGCTCTTTACCGAAGAGCTGGATTTTCTCTCGGACTCCGATAAGGAATGGATTATGGGCCGTGGCATTGCCGAATGGCTTAAATGGCCCTTGCCCGCTTCGCACGAGAGGAGCGATTTTTCGGCAAGACAGCCCGCGTCCCAAAGCGCCTAGTGCGACAATGCTAGCCAGCATTGAGTCTCCGCTCAAACACGCCGTAAAATCGGTGGCTTAGCCGCTCCAACGGCCGCCGAGGATTTTTTTCGGCAGCCTGGACCGCCCGGTAGACACAAACTCTCATAGTCGTTAAGATTGACGTGTTTGCACGAACCGCGCTTAATCCCGGATTTCGCAGTTGCGGATACGGCGTGTGCCGAGCCCGAAGTGAG
>JBFJTQ010000328.1:0-4555 GCA_041625275.1 Binatia bacterium
CTATTAAGGTCTGCATAATATAGTGACATTCGTATGAATTTGTGCTAGTGTTTGTAGCATGGGAAATCCAATAGGAGTACGAAGAGATTTTGATGCATTGGAACGGCGCCGATTGAAAGCCGCACGACTGTTGCAGCGGGGGATTTCGCAATCCGAGGTGGCGCGGCGGGTGGGAGTGCACCGCCAGTCGGTGAGTCGCTGGGATAAAGAACTCAAGGAGTCCGGATGGCGGGGGCTTAAGAAAGCCGGGCGTGCTGGGAGAAAGCCTTTGCTCAGTACGGCCGATCTGCGGCGAGTGGAGGCGAAGCTCAAGCAGGGAGCGCAGGCCCGAGGATACGAGACCGAGCTGTGGACGACCTTTAGGGTAGCCGATCTGATCGAGCAGGAGTGTGGCGTGAGATACCACCCGGCCCATGTGTGGCGGATCTTGCAAGGACTGGGTTGGAGCTGCCAAAGGCCAGCCCGACGAGCCTTGGAACGCGATGAAGAGAAAATCGAGAGTTGGAAGAAGAAGCGTTGGCCTGAGCTTAAAAAAAAGCCCAGAGGGAGAAGCGAACGATAGTGTTTATCGACGAGAGTGGGCTGAGCGAGCGGCCGCATTGTTGTCGGACGTGGTCGCCCAAAGGACAAACCCCTATTCTTCAGTACCATTTTAACTGGAGGCATCTGTCGGCCATGGCGGGGGTAACTTGGACCAAGTTTTACTTTCGCTTGTTTCCCGGTTCGATCCGTAGTGCGCAGGTGGTGGAGTTCTTGACCCACTTGTTGCGCCATATCCGGAGCAAAGTCTTGGTGATATGGGACGGGCTGAGAAGCCATCGGAGTCGGATGGTCCGTGAGTTTGTTAAGGGCACCCGAGGTCGATTGGATCTGGAGTTTCTTCCCGCCTATGCACCAGAACTCAATCCGGTGGAGTATCTGTGGGGACACTGGAAGGAGCATGAACTGCCGAACTTCTGTCCCAGAAACTTCTTCGATCTCAGTTTCCATGCCCGCAAGGCTTTATGTCGTATGCGCCGTCGTCCAACTCTAGTGACCGCGTTCTGGAAACAAGCAGAACTGTTTTAACGTAACTATATTATGCAAATCTCAATAATTGGATTGGCCTTGTGCGGGACCGGTGAGGCTGGGAATTGCATCCTTATCGGCGCCGGTGTTATAGGTCTTTAGCGAGAAGCAATCGTATGGCGAACGCGGAAATCGTTGCTATCGGGTCGGAGCTTCTTCTCGGTCAAATCGTCGATACCAACTCTTCCTGGATGGCCCAGCGCCTAACAGCCCTCGGGGTCAACCTTTTTTTCAAGTCTGTGGTCGGGGACAACCCGGTTCGGATGAAAGAAGTGATCGGGCGGGCCTTGGAGCGGGCGGATATTGTCATTACGAGCGGCGGGCTGGGGCCGACCCAAGATGATTTGACGCGGGAAATCGTCGCGGAAGTCACGGGACGCAAGTTGGTCTTCGACGACAACCTCTTAGCACAGGTCGAAGCGCACTTTCGGCGCCGCGGACGAACCATGACGCCCAATAATAGACGCCAGGCCTATATTCCCGAGGGGGCGATTCCCATCAAAAATCCCAATGGCACGGCGCCCTGATTTATTGTTGAAGATTCCCGCGGCATCATTTTCTCTCTGCCCGGGGTGCCGGTCGAATTAAAGTGGCTCTTCGAGCACGAAGTTGAGCCTTACTTGCGTAAAAAGTTTACTCTGGCGGAAGTGATTCACTATCGCGTGTTAAAGATCGTGGGAGTGGGCGAGAGCGCCGTGGATGACAAGATCGGGCATCTGATCGCCGGCTCCACCAACCCAACCGTTGGGGTGTTGGCGCATCCGGGCCAGGTGGACGTGCGCATCGCGGCGAAAGCGGCGGATAAGGAAGAGTCCATGAAGCTCATCGCGCCTCTGGAAGCCGAGGTGCGAAGCCTGATGGGGAATGCGGTCTTCGCCGTCGATGACGAGACCATGGAGCATGTCGTCGGTCGTCTCCTGCAGGCCAAGGGCAAGACGGTTGCGGTTTACGAAGATCTCAGCTGCGGTCAACTCGCCGAGCGATTGCAAAAGGCGAGTTCGGAATATTTTGCCGCCGGCTTCATCGGCAATACTGTGTTCGCCGCGCGCGCGCTGTTGAACTATGGGCGGGAGCCGGCCGGGGTGGAGCAGTTGCTGCAAGAGCCGGTTTCACTCACCGATGAACTCGCATGGTCCGTGCGCAGATTGGCGGGTAGCGATATTGGCCTCGCGCTCCATGCAATTGCCGACCCCACCAGCGACGTGCAGAATCTGGCGCGCGGCCAAGCGTACATGTCTGTGACCGATGGCAACAAATTCATACGCGCGGCCAGCATGATGGCGGGAAGGGGCGCCTACGACCGCATGCGCATGACGCTAGGCGCAATTGATCTTTTGCGCACCGCCCTGATCGGCAGCATGCCGTGACCCGTTTCAATTAAACGGCCCCGACCTTCGGCAGCAAGGCTTCTAGGCGCGTTACCGGTTCTTCGAGACTTTCGATCGCTTCGGCCCAAAATTCCGGTTTCTCAAGATCGTACCCGAGTGTTTGCCGCACCACGTTTTCCGCCGAGTCGCTGCCGCTCAGCAGCAGAAAGTTTTCGAACCTGGGCAGAAAACTTTGGCCTTCCTTCTTGAACATGGTGTAAAGAGCCCGGCTCAGCAGGAAGCCAAAAGTGTAGGGAAAATTATAGAAGGTGAGCCCGGTGATGAAAAAATGCAATTTTGACGCCCAGAAATAGGGGTCCTCGCCACCGGGAGCCAGCACATCACCCACAATCCGTCGTTGCGTCTCCGTCATCAACGTTTTCAGGCGGCTGACGCTCAGTTCGCCGTTTTTGCGCTCCTCATACAAAAGCTTCTCGAATTCAAAGCGAACCGGAATATCCAACAGATAAATCGCACAGTGGCCAACCTCGGCATCGAGCAACGTCGTTTTGATGGCATCGCTGGTGGATGGTTCGTCCAACATACCGTTGGTGAGAAGCAGTTCGCCGAAAGTGGAGGCGGTTTCGGCAAGGGTCATCGGGTAGAAGCGTCCGTAAGGACGAACATCACGCATGAGAAAACCATGAAACGCATGGCCGGATTCGTGCGCCAGCGTCAAGACGTCATTCAACGATTCATTATAAGTCATGAAAATGCGCGATTCCTTACTCAACATGGAGCTGGTGCAAAATCCCCCAGGTCGCTTGCCGACGCGAGGCTCCCAGTCAACCCACCTGTTATCGATAACGGTCTGGAAGAACTTGCCCAAGGCAGGGTAGGCGCGACTAAACGCCCTCTGGACAAGAGTTACACCTTTTTTCCACGAGAGCCGCTCCTGGTTCTGAAGATCTAACGGCGCCCCCAGGTCGTACCAACAGACGGATGTCTCGCCCATGCGCTTTGCTTTGAGGCGAAGTATCCGGCGGGGAACATCCAGTCGCGCGTACAGGGCCTCGAACATCGCCTTCAGAGTGTTGTGAGTGATGGCGGCCTGAAAAAGGGCGATATCGAGAAAATGCTCAACACCTCGGTGCCGGTTGAGCGTAAGCCTTGTGCCCGCAATGGCGTTAATCGCGGCCGCAGCCATGTCTTCGGCCCCTTGCCATGCCGCGTTGCCGCCGTCGAAGGCCGCTTTTCTGATGCGGCGATCCCCATGGTCCAGAAGGGAGCGCCGTTGCGACATGGGCAAGTGCTCGCGCCTGCCGTCGGGGTACAGCATCTCGAATTCGAGCTTCGACGAGACCGTATCATAAAGGCGGCCCCAGGATTGGATCCCGTCGACGCCAAGGTCCGTGGCGAGAATTTCCTTTTCTGCGGGCATGGCGCGTGCCGCCTCCTCGCGCAGACGCTTGAGGTAGTTTCCAGCGCCGCTGAGCGCGAGTCTTGACAGCAAGCTCGCAAACACACCATCAGAACAGCCTTTGACCGCCCGCAGCAGTTCGATGCGGATTTTGCCCAAATCGGCGCGCATGCGAAGGACGGAGGCCTCCTCTTCGCGATAAGCTTCGTTGCGCGCATCGGCCGCCGACAAACAGCTGATGTAGGATGAAAGATGCGACATGCGCTGCGACAGATCCTCGTTGCGAGCGAAAACCTCCTCCCAAGCGGCAACGTTCTTCCGACTCAGCCGCGGCAAGAGGGTAGCGGTCTCCCACAGGGACGAGATGTCATTGCGGAGAGACTCCTTGAAACGCAGCATCTCCGCGCCGTTGAAGCAAGGAAAATAGCTTTTCAGGTCCCAGGACACGATGGAAAGGTTTCACATTTCGACATGGGTGCCGACTTTCTGTCGCAGTGCCTTGTGATAGATAAGATGGGCGGTAGCGACGTCCTGGATGGCAATCCCCACCGCTTTGTAAATCGTTTTTTCGCTGGGGCTCGTTCTACCGGGTTTCTTTTTTTGCAGCACTTCGCCGATCTCCGCCCGAATGCTGTCTGCCGTGATGGCGTTTTCCTTGATTGCCAGGAGGATATCGCCGCACTCGGCCATAACCGCCTCACGCGAATCGACAAAAATCTTGGTACAGGCCAGGGTGGCAGCGTCGATTTCGCGCAGATCC